>DASXJM010000239.1:0-3257 GCA_036497405.1 Streptosporangiaceae bacterium
CAGATCCTCCGCACGCTGAACGGCGTCACCCCTCAGCAGGCCCGCATCCCCATGGTGTCGGCCATGACCGGGCAGCAGCTGGAAGGCCCCGAACTGGACGCCTCGTACTGGTACGACAGCCTCCGGGCTCCCGTCCAGTTCCAGTCCGCGATCGGCGCTTTCACCGCCCGGCGGCACCCCGCCTTCATCGAGGTCTCCCCGCACCCGGTGCTGACCGCCGCGATCACCGAAACGCTCGACGAACTGGCCGGGGCCGCCGACCAAGATGACACGGCTCACGGCACCGGCCCCGGTGCCGTGGTTGCCAGCCTGAGGCGTGACGACGGTGGCCCGGACCGGCTGCTGGCCGCACTGGCCGACGCCCACGTGCAGGGCATCGGCGTCGACTGGACCCAGGTGCTGCCCGGCGGCCGGCGGGTCGACCTGCCCACCTACGCCTTCCAGCACCGGCGTTACTGGCCCTCGGGGCCGCAGTCCCGGGCCGTTCAGGGCACCGGCACCTGGCGGTACCGGATCTCCTGGGTGCCGGTCACGCCGCCCGCCGCCGCGCTGCCGCCCGGTCCCTGGCTGCTCGTCGCGCCGGCCACGGCGAGCGGTGCCCACCTGGCCCGCCGTTGCGCCGGGGCGCTGTCAGCCCGAGGGGCTCAGGTCGTCCGGGCCGACATCAGCGAGCCAGGCCACGGCCGGGAATCCCTGGCCCGGCAGATCAGCCAGGCGATCAGCGAACAGCTCCACGACGGCGACCCGGCCCAGCCCGCAGACCTCGCTGCGCCGGTACGCGGCGTGGTGTCCCTGCTCGCCCTGACCGAAGACGCGATGCCGGGACAGCCGCCGGTGGCCGGGGGCCTGGCGGGGACCCTGAACCTGATTCAGGCTCTCGGTGACGCCGGCGTGGACGCCCCCCTGCGGGTGGTCACCTGCGGCGCGGTCGCGGCCAGCCCGGATGAGCCCGTGACCCATCCGGCCCAGGCCCAGGTGTGGGGGCTAGGCCGGGTCGCGGCGCTGGAGCATCCGGACCGCTGGGGCGGCCTGATCGACCTGCCGGAAAACCTCGACGAACGGTCCGTGGCGTGGCTCGGCGCTGCGCTCACGGGCACCGGTGAGCCGGAGATCGCGATCCGGGCCACCGGCGTGCTCGCCCGGCGACTCGGCCACGCGGCGCCTTCCCGTTCCGCCGGGACGGCGTGGGTGCCGGGCGGTACCGTGCTGGTCACCGGCGGAACGGGTGCCATCGGCGGTCACGTGGCCCGCTGGCTGGCCCAGCGCGGCGCCCCGCACATCGTGCTGGCCAGCCGCTCCGGGCCGGAAGCCGCCGGGGTGGCCGGCCTGGCCGCTGAGCTGGCCGACCGCGGGACCCGGGTCACCGTCAGCGCCTGTGACGCTGGGCAGCGGGACATGATGGCCGGGCTGGCCGGGCACATCGCCGTGGCCGGGCCGCCGCTGCGGGCCGTCATGCACACCGCCGGGGTGCTGGACGACGGCGTGCTGGACCGGATGGACGCCAGCCGCCTGGCCACGGTGCTGGGCCCGAAGGCGGCCGGGGCGCGGGTGCTCGATGACTTGACCGCTGGCCTGGACTTGGACGCGTTCGTGCTGTTCTCATCGGCAGCGGCCACGCTGGGCAGCGCGGGCCAGGGTAACTACGCGGCGGCGAACGCCTACCTGGACGCCCTGGCCGAGCACCGTCACGGCCGGGGCCTGCCCGCGACGTCGGTGGCCTGGGGCCCGTGGGCGGAGGGTGGCCTGGCGGACAGCGCGGCCGGGCGGCTCCAGCGCAGCGGCATGGCCCCGATGGCGCCGGCGCTCGCCATCGAGGTGCTGGAACAGGCCGTGCAGGACAGCGAACCGCTGCTGACGGTCTTCGACGCGGACTGGGCCCGGTTGGTTTCCGGCCCGGCTGTGCCGCCGCTGCTGCGGGACCTGCCTGAGCTCGTGCAGGCCGCCGGTACGCCCGGGCCGACCGGCCAGGGCCCGGACGAGCCCCGTGCTGAGCTGGCGGGCCGTCTCGCCGGGCTGGCCGCCGCCGATCAACGCCGGCTACTGGCCGATCTCGTGCGGGCCGAGGCCGCGGCGATCCTCGGGCATGCGGCCGCGGAAGCCATCGACCCGGACCGGGCCTTTCGTGACATGGGCTTCGACTCGCTCACCGCGGTGCAACTGCGGAACCGGCTGCACGCCGTCACCGCGCTGAAGCTGCCCGCCACGCTGGTGTTCGACCACCCCACGCCGATGGTCCTGGCCGGCTTTCTGCGGGGCGAACTGCTGGGCGACCGCCCCGCTGTCCCCGCCCCGCTGCCCGCCGCCTCGGCGCCGCTGGACGAACCCGTCGCCATTGTGGCGATGGGTTGCCGGTTCCCCGGCGGAGCGGACGACCCCGAGAGCTTCTGGAAGCTCATCGCCGACGGCACCGACGCGATTTCCGGATTCCCCCCGGACCGGGGCTGGGAGACCAGGGCGGGCAGCTCCGGCCGCGGCCCGCAGACCGGCCAGGACGAGGCGAGCTATGCCCGGCTGGGCGGATTCGTCACCGGCGCGGCGGACTTCGACCCGGCGTTCTTCGGAATCAGCCCGCGCGAAGCGCTGGCCATGGACCCGCAGCAGCGGCTGCTGCTGGATGTGTCCTGGGAGGCCATCGAGCGCGCCGGGATCACCCCCGAATCGCTGCGCGGAAGCGCAACCGGAGTGTTCGCGGGCGCCGCCTATTCGGGGTACGGCGAGGGACTGGCGGATACAGCCGGCGAAAGCGAAGGCTACCGGCTGACCGGCGGGGCGACCGCCGTGATCTCGGGCCGGGTCGCGTACACGCTCGGGCTGGAAGGGCCGGCGGTGACCGTCGACACGGCCTGCTCGTCCTCGCTGGTGACCCTGCACCTGGCCTGCCAGGCGCTGCGGGCCGGAGAGTGCAACCTGGCCCTGGCCGGCGGGGTCATCGTGATGGTCGGTCTCGGCTCGTTTGTCGAGTTCTCCCGGCAGCAGGGGCTGGCCGCGGACGGCCGGTGCAAGGCGTTCTCCGCGGCGGCCGATGGGATCGGCTGGGCCGAAGGAGCCGGAATGGTGCTGCTGGAGCGGTTGTCAGACGCCCAGCGGCTGGGACATCCGGTGCTGGCCGTGGTGCGCGGCAGTGCGGTGAACCAGGACGGTGCGTCCAATGGGCTGACGGCGCCGAACGGGCCGTCGCAGCAGCGGGTGATCCGGCAGGCCCTGGCCAACGCGCGAGTGTCCGCGAGTGAGGTGGACGCGGTGGAGGCGCACGGAAC
>DASXJM010000240.1:0-3787 GCA_036497405.1 Streptosporangiaceae bacterium
CCGGGCCCGAGACTTCGACCACGGCATCCTGGCCCTGCGGTCGGAGCTGACCCGGCCCGGCGCGCCGGGACCGGCCCGGCTGGACGCCGCCGCCGACCACCTGATCGCCGCGCTGGCGCCCCAGCGCGAAGACGACGTCACGGTCCTCCTGGCCCGGATGCCCCACGGTCCGCGTCCAGAGCCACCACGTGACCTTCGGCTATAGCGATTTTCTGGGTTTTGGGGTTAGCGGCCCTCGCGGCGAGGGCTCAGGTGATGTGCGGGATGACCTCGGCGGCGAGGCGTTCCATCTGAGCGGTCTCGTCGAACAGGGCGGTGAGCAGGATCAGCTCGGCGCCGGCGTCGGCCACCGCCTGGACGCCGCGCACGCAGTCGTCGGCCGGGCCGGTCACGGTGACCGGCATCAGTTTTGAACCGAAGGCAGGTCCATAGACCGCCGCCAAACCGTCGGCCATCCGGGTGCGGGCCCGGTCGGCGTCGTCGTCGATGGCGATGTAGATCCGCTTGGCCACCGGGAAGGCGGCCGGATCGCGGCCCTGCTCGGTGAGGGACTGGCGCAGCACCGTGACCTGCTCGGCGAACGCCGCCGTGGTGCTGGACCCGGCCCCGAAGAACCCGTCGCCGAGCCGGGCCGCCCGGCGTACGGCCGGGGCCGCGGCGCCGCCGAACCAGATCGGCGGGGTGGGCTTCTGCACCGGTTTCGGTTCCATGGTGGCCTCGCGCAGCTGGTAGAACTGCCCGTCGAAGGTGACCTCGGGCTGGGTCCAGAGCGCCCGCATGATCTCGATGCCCTCGGTGAACCGGGAGATCAGATGGTCCCCGGTCATGCCGAACGCGGCGAACTGCCGGTACTGGCCGCCGCTGCCGAACCCGATCTCCAGCCGGCCCCGGCTGAGCTGGTCCAGGGTGGACAGGCTCTTGGCCAGCTGAGCCGGCTGGTGCAGCGGACTGATCCACACCGAGCAGCCCAGGCGCAGGCGGGTCGGGCAGGCGGCCGCGAACGTCATCGTCTCGATGGCGTTGAGCCGGGGCGCCCGCCCGAACGTCTGGTCCATGGCCCAGGCGCTCTCGAAGCCCAGCTCCTCGGCGCGGAGCACGTAGGCGGCGAACGCGGCCGGGTCGAAGGTGCCATCCGGGCAGCCCTGCGGCAGGGAGATCGCGAAGCGCATGGCATCACGGTAGCGGTCACACGCTCTTCTGGTAGGAGCGGAAGGTGGCCACCGAGATCGTCACGCAGGCCACGGCCAGGGCCAGCAGGCCACCGAGGCGGATCCCCACCGCCGCCCAGTCGGTGGACACACCCAAGGCGTCCCGGCCGGCCTGGACGGCCCAGTTGAGCGGGTTGCAGCGGGCGATGCCCTGCATCCAGCCGGGCATCAGGGTGGCGGGCAGGAACGCCGAGGACAGGAAGGTCAGCGGGAGCATGAAGAACACGTTGATGCCGATGACCGCCTCGCGCTGGCGGACCAGCATGCCCACCGTGTTGGAGAGGGCCCCGAACACGTTGCCGATCAGGATCGAGGCCACCCCCACGATGACCGCGCCCAGCACGCCGCCCGGGTAGCGGGCGCCGCCGGCCAGGCCCAGGCCCAGGATGATGATGGTCTGGATGGTGGTGGTCACCCCCTGCTCGACCACGTTCGCGTTCATCAGCGCGACCCGGCGGGCCGGTGAGACCAGGAACCGGTTCAGCGTGCCCCGGTCGATCTCCTCCATGGCGTTCATGCCGGCCCACATGTTGCCGTTCATGGCGTTCATGGCCACGATGCCCGGGATCAGGTAGGCCAGGTAGGAGGCGTGGGCGCCGAAGCCGGGAATGTCGATCACCCGGCGGAACAGCTGGCCGAACAGGAACAGCCAGATCACCGGCTGGACCAGGCCGACCGCGACGAACGCGGGCTGACGCAGGACCGCGTGCAGCTTGCGGCCGGTCAGGTACCAGGTGTGCCGGAGCGTCGTGCTGAGCGGACTTGGCTGGCTGAGAGTGGCGGCGGGGGTGGTCATGACTGAGCCTCCTCGTTCTCGGACAGGTCGGATGCGTAGCGGTGGCCGGTGTGGCGCAGGTAGACGTCGTCCAGGGACGGCCGGGCCACGGTCACCGCGGCCACCGGTACGCCCGCCCGCTCCAGCGCGGCCAGGATGCCGGGCACGGCCGACGCGCCGTCGTCGCTGCGGGCACTCAGGGCCCGGCCGGTGACTCGCAGGTCACGGACGTGGGCCAATTCGGTCAGGACGGTGGCGGCCCGGGTGACGTCGGCGCCGGGCGGCAGCTCCAGGTGCACGGCGTCGCCGCGCAGGTCACCCTTGAGCTCGTCCGGCGAGCCCTCCGCGACCACCGTGCCGTGGTCGACGATGGCCAGCCGGTCGGCCAGGCGATCGGCCTCTTCCATGTAGTGGGTGGTGAGCAGGACGGTCATGCCGTCGTCGCCGGCCAGCCGGTTGATCTCCTGCCACATGGCGGTCCGGGCCTCCGGGTCCAGCCCGGTGGTCGGCTCGTCCAGGAACAGGATCTCCGGCCGGTGGACCAGGCCCAGGGCCACGTCCAGCCGCCGCTGCATGCCACCCGAATACGTCTTGACCAGGCGGTTGGCCGCGTCGGTGAGGTCGAAGTGGGCCAGCAGCTCATCGGCCCGGGCCTTGACCGCGGGACCGCTCATGCCGAACAGGTGTCCCTGCAGGATCAGGTTCTCCCGGCCGGTGGCCATCGGGTCGCTGCCGGACCGCTGGGCGACCACGCCGATCATGCGGCGCACCTGGTCCGGGCGCTTGAGCACGTCCACGCCCTCGATCCGGGCTGTGCCCGAGTCCGGCCGGGCCAGCGTGGTCAGGATCTTGATCGTGGTGGACTTGCCGGCCCCGTTCGGCCCCAGCAGGCCGAAGATGGTGCCGCGGCCGACGGTGATGGACAGGCCGTCGAGGGCCCGGATCGGCGGGGTCTTGCGGCCGTGGGTGGCGTAGGTCTTGACCAGGCGTTCGGCGGCAATGGCGACGCCGGCTCTGGTCGGGGGCCGGGTCGTGGTGGTTTCTGCTGAAGGCATGGCGATACTGCTCCTCCGGTCGGTGGTGGTCCGCCCGTGCCGGGCGGTTGGCGCCGAGGCCGGTGGGAGCCGCCCAGGTAACCTGGACGTGCGCACGGCCGGCCTTCGGTCCGGTGGTGACGCGGCCCCGGCCCGGTGCTCCGGATCTTTGGTCGGTGAAAGGGCACCGGCCGGGGAGTCTTCGTGGTCGGTTCTGGCTACGGCGCTCCCCGGGGTCGGTCTTCTGGGGAGCGGCCTTCGCCGATGTTGAGGACGGCCCGGTCGGCCTGGGCCCAGTCGGTGTCCTGCAGTTCGGGCGGGAACTCGCCGTTCTCGTGCACCCCGCGCCACAGCTTGAGGTCAGCGAACGTGCCGTCCTTGAGTTCCTGGGCCAGGGCCCGCGCCCAGTCGGCCTCGGCTCGCTTCATGGCCAGCACGTACTCCGACTCCAGCATGAACAGCCGGGGCAGCTGGTGGCTGGCCGCGTGCTCGAGGACCGCGCTGGTCCCCACGATGTCGAGCTCCAGGGCCTGCAGCCGCTCGGCCAGCAGCCCGGCCAGTTCGTCCGGGTGCACCGCCGCGATCAGCGACAGCGCGGCCGCGAACACCGGGTACTCCTTGACCGGCTCGCTGATCAGCTCGCGCAGCCGCTCGGCCAGTTCCTCGGCCCCGTCTTCGGTCAGGCGGTAGACCGTCCGTTCCGGGCGGTGACCCGCGCGCTCGGTGCCTTCGGCGGCGACGAGACCGCGCTGTTCCAGGTCCTGCACCAC
>DASXJM010000241.1:0-2861 GCA_036497405.1 Streptosporangiaceae bacterium
AGGGTGGCGGCCGTTTCCCCCGACCAGACCACCCAGCGGGGCCGCAGCTCCCGGTCGATCCGGGCCACCTCGGCCACCAGGTCCGGCCCTTCCATCCCCGGCGTCCCATTAACCCCAGCCTCAGCCGCCCCAGTTGTCCCAGTTGTCCCAATTGTCCCAGCAGTCCCAGCAGTCCCAGCAGTCCTGGCAGTCCCAGCGGACCCAACCGTGACAGCCGTTTCGGCCCAGGCGCCGGACGCGGTGGCCAGGCCGAGCGCGACCCCGGGCGCCACGGCCAGGCCGATCAACTCGCCGCGGCCCACCCCGGCCTGGCGCAGCCTCGTCACCACGTCCACGGCGGTCTCCTGCACCCTCCCAGCTTGCCATGCGCCACCGACGTTTCTTTCCCTCCCGATAGTCACCTTTTGTGTCCTGACCAGCACTGATTGATTGGGGTCACCGCTAGTGACGTTGGTCCCTGGCTGCCGGGTCAGACGGGATGTCACCCTCTGAGGATGTTCGTCGCCCACGACGTCCTGCTGGACGTCTCGTTCGGGGTGGCGCGGCCCCGGCTGGTCACGCTGACCAGCGGCCGCGCTCTCGCCGACGCGTCGCGGGCGGCGTACGCGGAGGGCCTGGCGGGCCAGCCGGGGGTGGCGCCGAACGCGGGGGCCAATCTGGGGCACGGTGCCGGGCTGGCCCGGGTCAGGTACCTGCCCCCGGTCGAGCGCCGGGACAGCGTCACCGTCGGCCTGCGCTGGGAGACCAACGGCGAGATGGCCGGGCTGTTCCCGATCCTGGACGCCGACATCACGCTGGCCGCCGCCGGTGAGCACAGCGCCACCCTGACCGTGTCCGGGGTCTACCGGTCCCCGTGCCGCCCGCCCTGCCCGGCCCTGCTGGCCGCGCCGGTCCTGCACGGGGCGGCCGAGCCGGGCCCACTTCCGCCCGAGCCGTCCGGGCCCGGCTCGGACCCGGTGGCCGACGTCGCGGTCCGCGCCCTGCTCCGGTACGCCGCCGTGCACCTGGCCGGATTAGCTACCTGACCGCCCGCTCGAACCAGATCCCCGCCTTGCCGCCCACGTCGGCCGGGTCGGCGGGCCCGACCGGTTCGAAACCGGCCTTGATCAGCACCCGCTGGGACGCGACGTTGCCGTTGGAGGTGGCCGCCCGCAGCGTGTGCAGCCCGTGCCGGGACGCTGCCAGCGGGCACAGTTCCCGGACCGCGGCGGTGGCCAGGCCCTGGCCGGCCACGTGCTCGGCGACCCGGTAGCCGAGGTTGGCCACCCCGTCCCCGGCCCCGGCGTCGAGGAACAAGTTGAACCGGCCCAGCACCGACCCGTCCGGGGCGACCAGCACGTAGTAGGCGCCCTGGCCCGCGTCCTGGTCGGCCAGCAGGGCGCGGAACCCGTCCGGGAAGTGTTCGAAGTACTCGTCGCCCCGGTCGGAGATCGAGGCCGCGAACCAGTCCCGGTTGGCCTTTTCGAAGGCCAGCACCGCGTCGGCGTGCTCGGCCCGCAGTTGCTGCAGCTCAGCCATGAAGATCCGCCATGAAAAGGAATTGTGGCCCGGCCCGGCCGGCCTGTCGATTTGTTTGCCACCGGTTCGTGTAGAGGGTGAGAGGCTGCCCACCAGCGAAGGAGCACACCATGAAGCAGTACCTGCTCAGCATGTACCAGCCCGAGGGCCCGATCCCGCCGCCCGAGGTGCTCGGGCCGGTGATGGAGAAGCTCGGCGTCCTGCGCCGCGAGCTGCAGGCCCAGAACGCCTGGGTGTTCGGCCAGGGGCTGCACGCCCCGGAGACCGCCACCGTGCTGCGGGCCCAGGGCGACGACGTGATCGTCACCGACGGGCCGTTTGCCGAGGGCAAGGAACACGTCGGCGGATTCTGGATCATCAGGGCGCCGGACCTGGACGCCGCGCTCGGATGGGCGCGCAAGGCCACGGCCGCGTGCAAGCTCCCGATCGAGGTCCGGCCGATGGTCGACCTGGCGGAGGGCTGACGATCCCTGACGCGGGGGCCGCGCCCGCCGACGTCGAGCGTGTCTTCCGCGAGGAGTACGGCCGCGCGGTGGCCGTCCTGACCCGCGTCTTCGGCGACATCGACACCGCCGAGGACGCGGTCCAGGACGCGTTCACCGAGGCGGCCAGGCGGTGGCCAGCCGCGGGACTGCCGCCCAGCCCGGCCGGCTGGATCATCACCACCGCGCGCAACCGGGCCATCGACCGGCTGCGCCGCGAGGCGGCCCGTGACGGCAAGCAGGCTCAGGCCGCGCTGCTGCATGCCCAGGAGCAACCAGCCGAGGAGGGCCCCGTGCGCGATGACCGGCTGCGGCTCATCTTCACCTGCTGCCACCCGGCGCTGGGCACGGCCGCCCGGGTCGCGCTCACGCTCCGGCTGCTCGGCGGGCTTACCACGGCCGAGATCGCGCGCGCGTTCCTGGTGCCGGAACCCACCATGGCCCAGCGCCTGGTCCGGGCCAAGGCCAAGATCAGGGACGCCGGGATCCCGTACCGCATACCGGCGGAGGCCGACCTGCCCGCCCGGCTGTCCGGCGTGCTCGCGGTCGTCTACCTGATCTTCAACGAGGGCTATACGGCGAGCTCGGGCGACGCCCTGGCCCGCGCCGACCTGTGCGCCGAGGCGATCAGGCTGGGACGGCTGCTGGCCCGGCTCATGCCGGACGAGCCCGAGGTGACCGGACTGCTCGCGCTGATGCTGCTCACCGAGTCGCGCCGGTCGGCCCGCACGTCCGCGGACGGCGCGCTGGTGCTGCTCGCCGACCAGGACAGGTCGCGCTGGGACGGCGCGCTGATCGCCGAGGGCCAGGCCCTGGTCCGGCAGTGCCTGCGCCGCGGCCAGCCTGGCCCGTACCAGATCC
>DASXJM010000242.1:0-4411 GCA_036497405.1 Streptosporangiaceae bacterium
CCCCGGCAGGCCGACCTGATGATCGTGGCCGGCCGGGTCAGCCAGAAGATGGCCCCGGTGCTCCGTCAGGTCTACGACCAGATGTCCGCGCCCAAGTGGGTGATCTCGATGGGGGTCTGCGCGTCCAGCGGCGGGATGTTCAACAACTATGCGATCGTGCAGGGCGTCGACCACATCGTGCCGGTCGACATCTACCTGCCGGGCTGCCCGCCGCGCCCGGAGATGCTGATCGACGCGATCGTCAAGCTGCACGACCGGATCGAGAACATGAAGCTGGGCAAGAACCGGGACCACCAGATCACCGAGCTGGAAGAGGCCCGGCTGGCCCGGCTGCCCCTGTACACCCAGGCCCTGCCGACCCAGCAGCTGCTCCAGCTCGGTGACCGGCCCACGCTGGCCAGCGAGCACCACGCCGCCGCCGTCGAGCACGAAGCCGAGGCCCAGGCGGAGGCCCGCTCATGAGCGAGAACGACGCGGGTACCGAGCCCGAGAGCAGCCCCAACCTGCCCGCCCAGGCCGGCCAGGAGCGGCTCGGAGAGCCGATCGCGCGGCGGGGGCTGTTCGGGTCCAGCACCTCCGGCGACACATCCGGCTACGGCGGCCTGCTGGTCCGGGTGCCGCCCGAGGTGACCACCCCGCGGCCCTACGGCGGCTACTTCGACGACCTGTCCGACGAGCTGGCCCGGGTGCTGGAGGCCGACGGTACCGGCTTCGGCGACGCCATCGAGCGGGTCATCGCCGACCGCGGCGAGCTCACCTTCCACGTGCGCCGGGAACGGCTGGTGGAGGTGGCGACCAAGCTGCGCGACGAGCCCAACCTGGCCTTCGAGCTCTGCACCGGCGTGTCCGGGGTGCACTACCCGGCCGAGACCGGCCGCGAACTGCGGGCCGTCTACCACCTGCTGTCGATCACCCACAACCGCCGGGTGCGACTCGAGGTGGCGGCGCCGGACGAGGATCCGCACGTCCCGTCGCTGGTCGACGTCTACCCGGCCCTCGACTGGCACGAGCGGGAGACCTGGGACTTCTTCGGCCTCATCTTCGACGGCCACCCGTCGCTGACCCGGGTCCAGATGCCGGACGACTGGAAGGGCCACCCGCAGCGCAAGGACTACCCACTCGGCGGTATCGCCGTCGAGTACCGCGGCACCAAGGTGCCGCCGCCCGATGAGCGGAGGTCGTACGCATGACGAGCCAGTCGGCACCCCCGCGTGCTTCGGGGCTGGATGACGGAACCGCCGAAGGCCGCGTCTACAACGTCTCGGGCCAGGACTGGGACGAGCTGGTGGCCGCGGCGGATCAGGCCGCGGACACCCCCGGCACCGGGCACATGGTCATCAACATGGGTCCCCAGCACCCGTCCACGCACGGGGTGCTGCGCCTGATCCTGACCCTGGACGGCGAGACCGTCACCGAGTGCCGGGTGGGCATCGGCTACCTGCACACCGGCATCGAGAAGAGCATGGAGTACCGGACCTGGACGCAGGGCGTCACGTTCTGCACCCGGGCCGACTACCTGATGCCGATCTTCAACGAGATGTCGTACTGCCTGTCGGTGGAGCGGCTGCTCGGCATCGAAGACCGCATCCCGGACCGGGCCAACATCATCCGCGTGCTGATGATGGAGCTCAACCGGATCGGCTCCCACCTCGGTGGCCTGGGACCGTTCGGCCTGGAGTTGGGCGCGACCACGATCTTCCTGCAGGGCGTGCGCATGCGGGAGAACGTGCTGGACCTGATGGAGCTGATCACCGGGCTCCGGATGAACCACGCCTACATCCGGCCCGGCGGGGTGGCCCAGGACCTGCCGCCGGGCGCGCTGCAGAAGATCCGCGAGTTCCTCGCCGAGGCCCCGCGCTGGACCGCCGACCTGCACAAGCTGATGGACTCCAACCCGGTGTTCACCGGGCGGACCAAGAACATCGCCTACCTCGACCTGGAAGGCTGCACGGCGCTGGCCGTCACCGGGCCGATGCTGCGCAGCGCCGGGCTGCCCTGGGACCTGCGCAAGAGCCAGCCGTACTGCGGGTACGAGACGTACGACTTCGAGGTGCCGACCCGGACCACCTGCGACACCTACGGCCGGTACGCGATCCGGATGGACGAGGTGGACCAGAGCCTGCGGATCATCGAGCAGTGCGTGGACCGGTTGGCCGGTACCCGCCCGGCCGAGGACCCGTGGATGATCCAGGACGCCAAGGTCGGCTGGCCGGCCCGGCTGTCGCTCGGCCCGGACGGGATGGGGCCGTCCCCGGAGCACATCGCGCACATCATGGGCCAGTCCATGGAGGCCCTGATCCATCATTTCAAGCTGGTCACCGAGGGCTTCCGGGTCCCCGCGGGCCAGGCCTACGTGCCGATCGAGTCGCCCAAGGGCGAGCTGGGCTGCCACGTGGTCAGCGACGGCGGCACCCGGCCCTACCGGGCGCACCTGCGCGACCCTTCGTTCCACCATCTGCAGGCGCTGGCCGCGCTCTGCGAAGGCGCGATGCTCGCGGACGTCATCCCGGCCATCGCCAGCATCGATCCGGTCATTGGAGGGGTGGACAGGTAATGCCGTTCAGCGAGGAGCTCCGGGCGCGGCTGGAGCCGGCGGTGGCCGAGATCATCGGCCGCTACCCCAAGCCGCGTTCGGCCCTGATGCCGCTGCTCCACCTGATGCAGTCGGAGGAGGGCCACATCTCCAACGACGCGATCAAGTTCATCGCCAACCGGCTGCAGGTGACCGAGACCGAGGTCACCGGGGTGACCAGCTTCTACTCGATGTACAAGCGGCGCCCGGTCGGTGAGTACCACGTCGGGGTGTGCACCAACTCCCTGTGCGCGATCATGGGCGGGGACCAGATCCTGGCCACGCTCGAGGAGCACCTCGGCGTCGAGCCGGACGAGCCCACCGAGGACGGCAAGGTCAGCGTGGAGCACGTCGAGTGCAACGCCGCCTGCGACTACGCGCCCGTGGTCATGGTCAACTGGGAATTCTTCGACAACCAGACGCCTGAGTCCGCGGTCGCGCTCGTGGACGACCTGCGGGCCGGTCGCGCGGTCACCCCGACCCGGGGCCCGTCCCGGCTGTGCACCTGGCGGCAGGCGTCGCGGGTGCTGGCCGGCTTCAACGACGGCCTGGCCGCCGAAGGCCCGGCGGCCGGCCCGGCCAGCCTGGTCGGACTGAACGTCGCCAAGGAACACGGCTGGACCGCACCGGAACCACCGGACGGCCCGGCCAGCAGCCCCGCCACCAAGGGAGCGTCGCGTTGACCGACACGCTGACCCCCGTGCTCACCGCCCACTGGGATGAGCCGGACGGCTTCACGATGGCGGGCTACCGCCGCACCGGCGGGTACCGGGCTCTGGCCCAGGCGCTGACCACGCCGCAGGACGACCTGATCGCCGCGGTCAAGGAGGCTGGCCTGCGCGGGCGCGGCGGCGCGGGCTTCCCGACCGGCATGAAGTGGGGCTTCATCCCCCAGGGCGACGGCCGGCCGCACTACCTGGTGGTCAACGCGGACGAGTCCGAGCCGGGCACCTGCAAGGACGTCCCGCTGATGATGGCCAACCCGCACGCGCTGGTGGAGGGTGTGATCATCGCCGCCTACGCCATCCGGGCCCGGCACGCCTTCATCTACGTGCGCGGCGAGGTCGTGCACGTGGTCCGGCGGGTCCAGCAGGCTGTGGCCGACGCCTACGCGGCCGGCTACATCGGCGAGGACATCCTCAAGTCCGGCTACGACCTGGACGTGGTGGTCCACGCCGGGGCCGGGGCCTACATCTGCGGCGAGGAAACCGCGCTGCTCGACTCGCTCGAGGGCTACCGCGGCCTGCCGCGGCTCAAGCCGCCGTTCCCGGCCGTGGCCGGGCTCTACGCCAGCCCGACGGTCATCAACAACGTCGAGTCCATCGCCAGCGTGCCGTCCATCGTGGCCAACAGCGCCGAGTGGTTCTCCGACCTGGGCACCGAGAAGTCCAAGGGCTACGGCATCTTCTCGCTGTCCGGGCACGTCACCACCCCGGGCCAGTACGAGGCTCCGCTCGGCATCACCCTGCGCGAGCTGCTGGAGCTGGCGGGCGGCATCCGGGCCGGCCACCGGCTCAAGTTCTGGACGCCCGGCGGTTCGTCGGTGCCGCTGCTGACCGACGAGCACCTGGACGTGCCGCTCGACTTCGAGTCGGTCCAGGCGGCGGGCTCCCAGCTCGGCACCCGGGCGCTGCAGATGTTCGACGACACCACCTGCGTGGTCCGCGCGGTGCTCCGGTGGAACCAGTTCTACCAGCACGAATCGTGCGGCAAATGCACCCCGTGCCGCGAGGGCACGTACTGGATGACTCAGGTGCTGCAGCGGCTGGAGAACGGCCACGGCACCGACGAGGACCTGGACAAGCTGCTGGACATCTGCGACAACATCCTGGGCCGGGC
>DASXJM010000243.1:0-5590 GCA_036497405.1 Streptosporangiaceae bacterium
CCGCCCATCATGCCCTGGCGCCACCAGTTCTGGATGACGCCCGGCTGGGGCTGGGCGCCGGGCCGGTTGTAGCCGTAGAACGGGCCGGAGGCGAAGTCCCAGAAGAACTGGGAGCGGTGCTCGGCGGTCTGGGCCTGGATGCCGTCGAAGACCTCCTTGGGCAGGCCGCCCGGGTTGGCCTCGGTCTTGAGCATCAGCGGCGGCACCGAACTGATCAGCACGGCCCGGGCCGCCCGCGACTCACCGTGCCGGGCCAGGTAGTGGGCCACCTCGCCGCCGCCGGTGGAGTGGCCGACGTGGATCGCGTCGTGCAGATCCAGGTGCCCGACCACGGCGGCCAGGTCGTCGGCGTAGTGGTCCATGTCGTGCCCGTCAGACACCTGCTCGGAACGGCCGTGACCCCGCCGGTCGTGGGCCACGACCCGGTACCCGTGCCCCAGGAAGAACATCATCTGGGTGTCCCAGTCGTCACCCGACAGCGGCCAGCCGTGGCTGAACACGATCGGCTGGCCCTGCCCCCAGTCCTTGTAGAAGATCTCGATGCCATCCGGGGTCGTAATCGTCGGCATTGCCGCTCCTCAGGGCATTTTGTGCGACCCGCCACCAAAACGGGCCGTCAGGACTTCATGATCAGGGCAGTACCTGTTCCGCACAATCACTTGATCGGGTGAGAAACGCCACGTCAGGCCGGTTGAGGTCGGTCAGGCGCGGGCGCCGGCGATGCGCAGGGCGGCGGCCGCGTTGAAGTCCCCGATCTCGGGCGGAGTCCGCCGGTAGCCCGGGTGGTACCAGCGGGCCACGTCGAGGCACAGCGAGAGGATGGCGGTGGCGGCGGCGCCCGGGTCGGTCACCGCGAAGTCGCCGGTGTCCATGCCGTCGGCGACGACCTGCCGGACGATCCGGCCGACCTCGTGCTGCTTGGCGGTGATGTCGGCCAGCCGCTCCGGGCTGAGGGCGCCGGTCTGGTAGAGCACCACGTGGGCGACCTGGCTGTTGTAGGTGTTCCAGCTGGTCAGCACCTGGACCAGCGCGGCCAGCCGGGTGACCGGCGGGCCCGGGCGGCCCGCCTCGGTGGCGGCGACCTCGATCGTGAAGTCCAGGGTCGAGGCCGCGATCTGGTGCAGCACCTCTTCCTTGGACCGGAAGTAGACGTACATGGCCGCCGGGCTCAGCCCGGCCGCGGCCGCGATGTCGCGGGTGGTGGTGGCGTGAAAACCGCGTTCGGCGAACTCGGTGGCCGCGGCGAGCAGGATGCGCCGGGGACCGGCCGGGAACTGGTACCGGCCGAACAGCCGGGCGAGGGCAGCCGCCGTCCCGTCGGCGGCCCAGATGTCGGGTCCGCTGACCGTCTCCGCCGGCGGGGCTCCGTTGTTGGCCACGGGGACCGTCCTTTCTCCCGCAAACAGTACCGGCCCCGGCTGAGCAACCCGGGTAAGGAAGATGTATCTGGCCGGATCGTGGCGGGCGACGTACGTTGATGGTCGCACTTGTTTGGTAAGCAAGCGCTTAGTAACTACGAAAGGAGGGCCGAAGACTCCGGGGGACGTAACCCGCTCACCAGCAGAAGGAGTTGACGATGTCGTCCACCACCGAATCCACCATCCGGCGAGCCCGGGGCGTCCTGGCCCGGCCGCGCCACCGGGCCGCCCTGGGCGCCGTAGCGGTCGCCTCGGGACTGTCCCTCGCGGTCGCGGCCGCCGCCGCCCCGCAGGCCGGCGCCACGGTCGCTCCCGGCAGCGGCTGCGCCGCGGTGAACATCATCACGGCCCGGGCCTCGACCGAATCGCCCGGCGAAGGCACCACCGGCAGCCTGGTCACCCAGATCGTCAACAGCAGCAAGCAGACCGTGAGCCGCGAGGCGGTCAGCTACCCGGCCACCCTGACCAACTACACCAGCAGCGAGAGCCAGGGCGTGACCAACGCCGAGCAGGAGCTGACCACCGCCGTCCAGAAGTGCCCCAGCCAGAAGCAGGTCCTGCTCGGTTACTCGCAAGGCGCCGAGGTGGTGATGGACGTCGTCGCCGGCAACGGCGAGACCGGTGGGACCGTCCGGGCCGTCAGCACCTCGATCAGCAGCCACATCGCGGCCATCGCCAACTTCGGCGATCCCGGCCACGTGACCGGCCAGCCCTGGGACGTCGGGACGGCCACCGCCAACGGCCTGTTCCCGCGCAGCAGCGCCCAGCGCTCGTTGCTGTCCGCGTTCGGCAGCAGCAAGATCAGCGCCTGGTGCGACTCCGGTGACCCGTACTGCGCCAGCGGGGCCAACCTCACCGTCCACCTGACCTACCTCAACCGGTACCAGAACGCCGCCGCCAGCTTCGTGCAGGGCAAGATCGGCGGCTGACCCTGCGGCTGGCTCTGCGGCTGGCTCCTGGGCGGGCAGCACCCGGATTTTCTCCGGGTGCTGCCCGTTTGTAACCGGCAATCGCGCCGGAACTTGGAGCCGAAATCGTGGACCTGGCGCATACTGGAAGGACAATGAAGCCTGACCGCGCCGTACGGCGTCACCTGGCCACCAGTCCCTTCAACAAGCCATCCGCGCCTGAGCCGCCGCCGGAGCAGTACGCCGTGCAGGACCAGGTGACCCACGACCGTTACGGTCTGGGACGGGTGGTCACCGTGGTGGACGGCACCTCGGTCACGATTGACTTCGGCTCACGGCTGGTACGGATCCAGACGCCGTGCGCCAAGCTGTCGAAGCTGTGACGCGCACCGTCTCCTGATTCGTGGCCGACCTGCGCCCCACCGCTCAGTACCAGGCGGTCGAGAAGCACCTGCGGTCGTGCCATGAGCCCGCCTTCGGCCGTCCGTCGGCGCTGAAGGAGCCGCAGGTCACTCCGGATGGCCGTCGCGTGGTGGTGACCGCCGACGTGCTCGACGACCTGGTCGGGGTGCCGCGCACCGCGATCTACACGGCCGAGCGCGGCACGTTGCGGCGGGTGTCGTCCGGGAACGGCTCGGCCCGCAGTGCGCGGTTCTCGCCGGACGGCAAGCGGATGGCGTTCCTGGCCGACCGGGGCCAGGCGGGGGTGTTCCAGCTGCACTTGCTGGACGTGGGCGGCGGGTTCGGCGAGGCGGTGGCGGCCCCCGAAGTGCCGGGGACGGTCGAGTACCTGTACTGGTCGCCGGATGGGCGCTTGGTCTTGCTGGGCGTGGCCGGGCTGGGGGCCGAACTGTCTGGCGGGCAGGGTTCCGGGCATAACGCGGGCAGGCCGGCTAGGGCGGACGGGCCGGCTGGGGCGGACGGCTCGGCGAGCTCGGCCGGGGAGGTGCCGGCCTGGTTGCCGGAGACCGACGACGGCGAGACGGCCGGGAACGCCTGGCGCAGCGTCTGGATCTACGGCCTGGACCAGGGCGAGGTGCGTCGCGTTTCCCCAGCCGGGCTCAACTGCTGGGAGGCCGGCTGGTGCGGGCCTGACGGCATCGTGGCCATCACCTCCGACGCCCCCGGCGAGGATGACTGGTACCAGGCGGTGCTCAGCCATATCGACGTGGCCACCGGGAGCGCGCGGACCCTGCTGACCAGTGACGTCCAGCTGGGCCTGCCTTCCGGCTCGCCCGACGGCCGCCGGGTGGCGGTGGTCCAGGCCGTGTGCAGCGACCGGTGGGTGGTGGCCGGGGACCTGCTGCTGATCGACCCCGCGTCCGGGGACACGCGGCGGGCCGATACCGAAGGGACGGACGTCACCCGGCTGCAGTGGCTGGATGCCGACCGGCTCGGCTACCTCGGCCTGCGCCACCTGGACTCGGTGGCCGCCGTGCTCGACGTCCGGGACGGCGGCACCACCGAGCTGTTCGCCACCCTGGAGGCCTGCGGCGGGAACACCTTCTACCCGGACGGCACGTTCACCGCCGACGGCCAGGTCGTGACCGTGCAGGAGAGCTACGAACTTCCCCCGCAGCTGGTGTGGTTCGGCCCGGACGGCGACCAGGTCCTGGTGTCGATCGCTCATCCGGGCACCGAGTATCTGCGTTCCGTGGCCGGCCACGCCGAGGCGATCTCCTGGACCGCCCCGGACGGCCTGGAGATCGAGGGCATCCTCTGCCGCCCGGCCGGCGAGGGCCCGTTCCCGCTGGTGGTCCACGTCCACGGCGGCCCGATCTTCGCCCACCGCAACCAGTGGACCATGCGGTCATCCTGGGTGCCGCTGCTGGTGGCGCGGGGATACCTGGTGCTCAGCCCCAACCCGCGCGGGAGCAGCGGCCGCGGCCAGGACTTCGCGGCCATGGTCGTCGGCGACATGGGCGGGGCCGACACCCACGACTACCTGTCCGGCATCGACGCCCTGGTCGAGCGGGGCCTGGCCGACCCGGACCGGATCGGGCTCATCGGCGGCAGCTACGGCGGGTTCATGTCGGCCTGGCTGGTCACCCAGGACGCCCGGTTCGCCGCCGCCGTCCCCCTGTCCCCGGTCACCGACTGGTACAGCCAGTCCTTCACCAGCAACATCGCCGCCTGGGGCAACCGGTTCCTGGCCGCCGACCCCGAGCAGCCCGGTTCCCGGGCCCACACCCGCAGCCCGGTTCCCGGGCCCACACCCGCAGCCCGGTCCTGTACGCCAGCCAGGCCCGGACCCCGTGCCTGAACGTGGCCGGGGCGCTGGACAACTGCACCCCGCCCGGTCAGGCGGTGGAGTTCCACCGGGCGCTGCGCGCCCACAGGGTCCCGTCCGCCCTGGCTGTCTACCCGCAGGAGGGCCACGGCGTGCGGTCCTACCCGGCCGTGATCGACTTCCTGACCCGGACCATGGACTGGTTCGAGCGCTGGATGCCACCCAACCCGTGACCTCGACGCTTGAGAATCCGCACCTCCCGTGCCCTTGCCAGGTGTCAGTTCCCGTAGTGGTAACGGCACGCGGCGATGCGAATTTCGGAATCGACGATCTTGTAAACAAGCCGGTGCTCATCGCTGACACGGCGTGACCAGTATCCGTGGAACCCGTGCTTGAGCGGCTCGGGCTTACCGATTCCCTCGTTACCGTTGCGCTCGATGTCTTTGATCAGGGTGTTGATCCGCTTGAGGAGCTTCCGGTCCTGCGTCTGCCACCAGAGATGGTCCTCCCAGGCGCTCTCGTCCCAGACCAGCTTCAATCGGCGAGGTCCCGCTCGGTCCCCCCACCGTGTTCGAGCCGGTCGATCGATGCCAGCAGCCGCCTGGCATTCTCCGGGCTCTTGAGCAGATACGCGGTTTCCTTCAAGGATTCATAGTCGTCGAGCGCGACGATGACCACCGGCTCGTGACCGGCCCGCGTGATGATGACTTCCTCGCGGTCATCCACCACCGCGTTGAGAGTTTCGGCGTACCTTGCACGGGACTCTGAATACGTCATGGTCTTCACCGGCCACCTCCTCTACGTACAAAAAATTGTACGTCTCCCCCGTCAGGAAGGAAACCGCCGTGCAATCTGTTCTGGCTGAGAGCCGGATGCCCTGGCGATGCCCTGTCAGTGCAGCGATGACGCCAGCACGGCCCGGACAGGGCACCGCGTACCGTAGACTGTCGGGGCACCAGCGCTCGTAGCTCAACGGATAGAGCATCTGACTACGGATCAGAAGGTTGGGGGTTCGAGTCCCTCCGAGCGCGCCA
>DASXJM010000244.1:0-12575 GCA_036497405.1 Streptosporangiaceae bacterium
GATGAGGCCAGGTCCTGGCTGAAGCCGTTCTTGACCACGATCCGCATCACGGCCATGTCTTGCAGGTCGGCCGGGAACGTGTAGGCCGGGACCAGCCAGCCGCGAGCCCGCAGCCGCTCGGACAGGTCGAACACCGAATAAGTGGTGACGTCGTCGCGCAGCTTGAACGCGAATACCGGGAGTTCCTTGCCCTCGGTGAGCAGCTCGAACGGGCCGATCTTGGCGATCTCCGAGGACAGGTAGACGGCCACGTCCTGGCAGGCCTGCTGGATGTGGCGGTAGCCGTTGAAGCCGAGCCGCAGGAAGTTGTAGTACTGCGCGATCACATTGGACCCGGGCCGGGAGAAGTTCAGCGCGAACGTGGGCATCTCGCCGCCCAGGTAGTTGACCTTGAAGACCAGTTCCTCCGGCAGCGCGGCCGCATCCCGCCACACCACCCAGCCGACCCCCGGGTAGACCAGGCCGTACTTGTGCCCGGAGGCGTTGATCGAGGCCACCCGGGGCACCTGGAAGTCCCACTCCAGGAACGGCTGCAGGAACGGGGCCACGAACCCGCCCGAGGCCCCGTCGACGTGGATGGGCACGTCCAGGCCCTGGTTCTGCTGCAGCTGGTCCAGGGCGGCGCTGATCTCCTTGACCGGCTCGTAGCTGCCGTCCATGGTCGAGCCCAGGATGGCCACGACCCCGATGGTGTTCTCGTCACAGGCGGCGGCGGCCTTGTCGGCGGTCAGGTGCAACTGGCCCTTTTCCATCGGGACCTGGCGCGGCTCCACCTCCCAGTAGCGGCAGAACTTGTCCCAGCAGACCTGCACGTTGGAGCCCATGACCAGGTTCGGCTTGGTCGCGTCCTTGTCGGCCGCCCGGCGGGCCTTGCGCCACCGCCACAGCAGGGCCATGCCGCCGAGCATGCAGGCCTCGCTGGACCCGGTGGTGGAGCAGCCGGTGGCGTCGCCGCCGACCGGGGAGTGCCACAGGTGGGCCAGGATGTTGACGCAGCGCCGTTCGATCTCCGCGGTCTGCGGGTACTCGTCCTTGTCGATCATGTTCTTGTCGAAGGACTCGGACATCAGCTCGGTGGCCTCGTCCTCCATCCAGGTGGTCACGAACGTGGCCAGGTTGAGCCGGGCGTTGCCGTCCAGGATCAGCTCGTCCCGGACCACCTGGGCGGCGGTCGTCGGCAGCATGCCGCCCTCGGGGAGCCGGTAGACCGGGACCTGCACGCCCCGCTCCTGGACGTAGATCGGGTTGATGGCGAGCTCGCCGTCCTGATCGGCTACGTCGACCTGCTGATGCAGCGCCATCGCCGGCTCCTTCGATCGTCGGGTGGGACGGGGTCAGGCTATCGGTGGGGCGCCATCCACCATCTGGTTGATAGCAGGCTCCATCCGCGGACGCCGTAGGTATGGCTCGGCGGGCGATGCCCGGACCGGGGCCGGCCGCGACGATAGCTGTATGCCAGTTATCGAAGTAAGCGGATTGCACAAGGAATATGGGCCCAAGGTCGCCGTCGACGACGTGTCGTTCTCGGTTGAGCCGGGCGAGATCTTCGGCATCCTGGGCCCGAACGGGGCCGGGAAGACGACCTCGGTGGAATGCATCACCGGGCTGCGGAAGCCGGACCGGGGCCGGATCAGCGTGCTGGGCCTGGATCCGCAGCGGGACCACGACGAGCTGCGCGAGCAGGTCGGCGTCCAGCTGCAGGACGGCCAGCTGCCGGAGAAGATCCGGGTCCGCGAGGCCCTCGAGCTGTACGCCTCGTTCTACCAGCACCCGGCCAACGCCGACGAGCTGATCACCCGGCTTGGCCTGGACGACCGGCGCGACACCCCGTTTGACAAGCTGTCCGGCGGCCAGAAGCAGCGCCTGTCGGTGGCGCTGGCCCTGATCGGCACGCCCAAGGTGGCCGTGCTGGACGAGCTGACCACCGGCCTGGACCCCAGCGCCCGGCGCGAGGTGTGGGGCTTGATCTCCGACATCCGCGACACCGGGGTGACCGTGCTGCTGGTCACCCACTTCATGGAGGAAGCCGAGCGGCTCTGCGACCGGCTGGCCGTGATCGACCATGGCCGGGTCATCGCCACCGACACGCCGTCGGGTCTGGCTGGCCGGGCCGGGGGCGAGCAGTACATCCGGTTCACCGCGTCGGGCCCGCTGGAGGAGAACGAGCTGTCCGTGCTGTCCGAGGTGCACTCGGTCCGCCGCGAGGGCGACCAGTTCGCCGTGACCGGCAATGAGGAAGCGCTGCAGGCGGTCATGGGCGTGCTGATCCGGCGCGGCATCATCGCCCGGCACCTGCGGCTCGACCAGGCCAGCCTGGACGACGCCTTCGTCGCCCTCACCCAGCACGACCCGGCCGGCCGTGACGCGGCCAACGCCGCCCAAGCCAACTGAGCCCGGAGGAAATGATCATGTCAACGACCGCCACCCTGCCCCGGCCCGGCCAGGGCGCCCGCACCCGGCGCGCCTGGCTCACCTTGACCCGGGTCGAATTGAAGCTGCTGCTCCGTACCCCGGCCACGTTGTTCTGGGGGATCGGTTTCCCGGTGATCGGCCTGATCGTGCTGGGCGCGATCCCCGGCACCGGCAAGCCGGTCAAGTCGCTGGGCGGCATCAGTGTGCTCGAGACCTACCTGCCCATCATCATCACCTTCATGATCATCATTACCTCGGTGAACTTCCTGCCCGCCACGCTGGCCAGTTACCGCGAACGCGGCGTGCTGCGCCGCATGTTCACCACCCCGGTCACGCCGCAGGCCCTGCTCAGCGCGGACCTGGCCCTGACCCTGGGCACCCAGATCGCCACCACCGCGCTGATCGTCATCCTGGGCGTCGGCGTCTTCACCGCCTCGATCGGGGCGCCGCTGGCCTTCATCGTGTCCTTCCTCCTGCTCGCGGCGGCGGCCAGCACACTGGGGCTGCTGGTCGCCGCCGTGAGCCTCACGTCCAAGGCCGCCAACGCCCTGGGCGCGGTGTTCTTCTTCGTGCTGATGTTCTTCTCCGGGCTGTGGCTGCCCCGCGCCGAGATGCCGGACTGGCTGCGCGGGATCAGCGACGCCACCCTGACCGGTTCCGGAGTCCAGGCCGTGCAGAACGCCATGGCCGGCCACTGGGCCTCCGGGCTGTTCTTCGGGGTGCTGGTGGCCTGGATCGTGGTCTGCGGCACGCTGGCCATCCGGCTCTTCCGCTGGGAATGACAGGATTGAGGGCAGCGCCACCGGGCGCCGCTGAGCACCCGGGACGCCACGACAGGAAAGGCCGACATGCCGACCAAGCTGCCGCCGCGGTTCGCGGCCGCTGGGCCCAACGCCCAGCGGCCGGGCACCGAGATGGACGAGTCCGAGCAGCGCCTGGACCTGTTCATCCGGGTGGCCCCGTTCGCGCTGCTGGTCATCTCCACCATCCCGTACGCGCTGACCCAGCACCCCACGGCGGCCGACGTCGGCCGGACCGTCGCCCTGGAGGCGATCGTGGCCGTCTGGGTGCTGGGCTGGGTGACCCTGCGCCACGACCCGCCCGGCGACCCGCCCGGTCAGCGGCCCTGGCTGATGTGGATCTACTTCGCGGGCCTCTTCATCGGCTGCGGGTTCCTGATCGCCCGCAGCCCGTGGTTCGGCTTCTTCTGCTGGATCGGGTACACCCACGCCTTCCGCTACCTGGCCGGGGTGGTGCGCTACGCCGGGCTGGTCCTGATCGCCGTGGTGTCCGCGCTGGCCCAGCTGGGCGGGTTCCACACCCCGACCGCGATCGGGGTCACCATCTGGCTGGTGGTGACGCTGCTGAACGCCACCCTGGTCACCACGTTCATCTACCTGGGCCAGAAGGCCGAAGACCAGAATCAGGCGAGGAAGCAAATGGTTGCCGATCTGGCCGCCGCCAACAAGAAGCTCGAAGAGATGATGGCCGAGAACACCGGCCTGCACGCCCAGCTGCTGACCCAGGCCCGGGAGGCGGGCGTGCTGGAGGAGCGGCAGCGGATGGCCCGGGAGATCCACGACACCCTGGCTCAGGGCCTGACCGGCATCATCACCCAGCTCGAGGCGGTCCAGCAGGCGGGTCCCGGCCCGGACTGGGAGCGCCGGATCACCAACGCGGCCCGGCTGGCCCGGCACAGCCTGACCGAGGCCCGGCGCTCGGTCCGCGCGGTCCGGCCCGAGCCGCTGGAGAACACCCGGCTGCCCGAGGCCGTGGCCGACGTGGCCGCCCAGTGGTCGGCCGACAACGGGGTCAGGGCCGAGGTCACCACCACCGGGACCGTGCTCGGCCTGCACGCCGAGGTCGAGGTCACGCTGCTGCGGGTGGCCCAGGAGGCCCTGGCCAACGTGGCCAAGCACGCCAACGCGAGCCGGGTCGGGATCACCTTGTCCTACATGGAAGACGTGGTGTCCCTGGACATCAGGGACGACGGCGCGGGCTTCCACCCCGATCAGCGGGCCCCGGCCGGCCACAGCGGCGGCTTCGGCCTGACCGGGATGGAGCAGCGGGTCCGCCGGCTGGCCGGCAGCCTGGCCATCGAGTCCGAGCCCGGTCACGGCACCGCGATTTCCGCCATCGTCCCGGCCATCCCGCGGGCCGGGGCCGCAACCATGGAGACAGCCGATGAGTGAGAGCCCGGTCCGGGTGCTGATCGTGGACGACCACCCGGTGGTCCGGGACGGCCTGCGCGGGATCTTCGAGAGCACCGCCGAGTTCGAGGTGGCCGGTGAGGCCGGCAACGGCGCCGAAGCCGTGACCCGGGCCCGGGCCCTCAAACCGGACGTGGTCCTGATGGACCTGCGCATGCCGGACGTGGACGGGGTGACCGCGATCAAGCGGCTGGCCGAGCTGGGCCTGGACACCCGGGTGCTGGTCCTCACCACCTACGACACCGACAGTGATGTGGTGCCCGCGATCGAAGCCGGTGCCACCGGCTACCTGCTCAAGGACGCGCCCCGGACCGAGCTGCTGCGGGCCGTCCGGGCCGCGGCCCGGGGCGAGGCCGTGCTGTCCCCGTCGGTGGCCACCCGGCTGCTCGGCCAGGTCCGGGCCCCGGCCCGGGAGCCGCTGAGCAGCCGCGAGCTGGACGTGCTGGCCCTGGTGGCCCGGGGCACCTCGAACCGGGACACCGCCGCCCGCCTGTTCATCAGCGAGGCCACGGTCAAGACCCACCTGCTGCACATCTACGCCAAGCTCGGCGTCAACGACCGGGCCGCCGCCGTGGCCGTCGGTTTCGAACGCGGCCTGCTACCCCGCCCGATTGACTAGATAGCGGGCCAGCAGAAAGCCCTGATCTTCCAGCAGGTGCCCCAGGGACAGTGGCAACCCGCCAGCCAGGCCCGGACCGGCCAGGATGCGCCCGGAGTCACCCCCGGCCAGCAGCGGGCTGATCGTCAGGCACAGCTCGTCCAGGCGGCCGGCCGCGGCGAACTGGGCCAGCAGATGGGGCCCGCCCTCGCACAGCACCCGGCGCAGCCCGCGCTCGGCCAGTGCCGCCACCGCGGCGGCCAGGTCCACATCCTCCGAACCGGCCACGATCACGTCGGCCACCTCGGCCGCGGCCTTCCGGCGGTCCGGGGGGCACGATTCGCTGGTGATGACGATCGTCCGCGCCTCCGGCGGCGCCTCGGTGAACAGGCTGGTCGACAGGTCCAGCTTCAGCGACCCGGTGATGACCGCGATGGGCGGGGTGGCAGGACGCCCGGCCCGCAGGCCCGGCACCATGGCCGAAGTCTGCGCGGGCCGGTAGTGCTCGCTGGTGACCGTGCCCGACCCGGCCAGCACCACGTCGGCCTGGCTGCGCAGGATGCGGAAGACCGCCTTGTCGGCGGCCCCGGACAGCCCGCCGGACCGGCCGTCCAGCGCCGCGGCCCCGTCCACGCTCTCCACCATGTTGCCGCGCACCCACGACCGGCCCGCGAGCCCATCCGGGTAGGCGTAGAGCCCGCCCACATCGGGCTCGGCCACCGCCGAGGGAAACAGCTGACGCACGTTATCTCCGTTCCGCTGGGGAGCACAGCACGACCACCGACCGGCTGGCCACCTTGAGCTGGGCCCGCGCGGCCAGCGAGGGCAGCTCGGACGCCAGCGCCGGAATCCGGGGCCCGCAGGTGTCGATGTAGACCTGCCAGTGGGCCCCGTACCGGGCCTCGGGCAGCGTGAACGTGACGCTGTCCCCGCCCGCGTTGAACAGCAGCAGGAACCGGTCGTCGCTGATGCGCTCGCCCCGGGGGTCGGGCTCGCTGATCGCGTCACCGTTGAGGAACACGGCCAGGGCCTTGGCCCCGTCTTCCCGCCAGTAGCTGACCGTGACCTCGCGCCCGGTCGGGGTCAGCCACACGATGTCGCCCGGGTCCTGGGCCGACTCGGTGGCCAGCCGCCCCAGGAAGAACCGGCGGCGCCGGAACACCGGGTGCTCGCGGCGCAGCCGGGACAGCGTGCGAGTGAAGCCGACCAGATCCTGGGCCGTGCCCGCCAGCGACCAGTCCACCCAGGACACCTCGTTGTCCTGGCAGTAGGCGTTGTTGTTACCGCCCTGGGTCCGGCCGAACTCGTCCCCGGCCGTGAGCATGGGCACGCCCTGGGAGCAGAACAGCGTGGTCAGGAAGTTCCGCGCCTGCCGGTCTCGCAGCTCAGTGATCTCCGGGTCGTCGGCCGGCCCTTCGGTCCCGCAGTTCCAGGAGCGGTTGTCGTCGGTGCCGTCCCGGTTGCTTTCCTCGTTGGCCTCGTTGTGCTTGTGGTCGTAGCTGACCAGGTCCTTCAGGGTGAACCCGTCGTGGCAGGTGACGAAGTTGATCGAGGCCACCGGGCGCCGGGCGCTGGTCTCGTACAGATCGCTGGAGCCGCTCAGCCGGGACGCGAACTCGGGCAGCGTGCCCGGGTGGCCGCGCCACATGTCCCGCACGGTGTCCCGGTACTTGCCGTTCCACTCGGTCCACAGCGGCGGGAAGTTGCCCACCTGGTAGCCGCCCTCGCCCACGTCCCACGGCTCGGCGATGAGCTTGACCTGCGACACCACCGGGTCCTGCTGGACCAGGTCGAAGAACGTGGACAGCCGGTCCACGTCATGCAGTTCCCGGGCCAGGGCCGAGGCCAGGTCGAACCGGAACCCGTCCACGTGCATCTCGGTGATCCAGTACCGCAGCGAGTCCATGATCAGCTGCAGCGAGTGCGGGTGCCGGACGTTCAGGCTGTTGCCGCAGCCGGTGTAGTCGACATAGCGAGATTTGTCATGGTCGTCGAGACGGTAATACGACGCGTTGTCGATACCGCGGAACGACAACGTGGGACCCAGATGGTTACCTTCGGCGGTGTGGTTGTAAACCACATCCAAGATGACCTCGATACCGGCGTCGTGCAGCGTCTTGACCATGGTCTTGAACTCGCCGACCTGCTCACCCAGCTGCCCGGCCGAGGAGTACCGGTTGTGCGGGGCCAGGAACCCGATGGTGTTGTAGCCCCAGTAGTTGGTCAGGCCCCGGCCGACCAGAGTCTGCTCGGGCACGAACTGGTGCACCGGCATCAGCTCGACCGCGGTCACCCCCAGCCGCAGCAGGTGCTCGGTGATGGCCGGGTGGGCCAGCCCGGCGTAGGTGCCCTGCTCGGCGGGCGGGATGGCCGGGTGGCGCAGGGTCAGACCGCGGACGTGCGCCTCGTAGATCACGGTCTCGTGGTACGGGGTACGGGGCGGCCGGTCGTTGGCCCAGTCGAAGAACGGGTTGATGACCACGTTCTTGGGCATGCTGGCCGCGCTGTCGGTGCTGTTCCGGGCCCGGGGGTCGCCGAACCGGTACGAGAACAGCGACTCGTCCCAGGTCAGCCGCCCCTGCATGGCCTTGGCGTAGGGGTCGAGCAGCAGCTTGGAGCGGTCGCAGCGCAGCCCGCGAGCCGGGTCGTAGGGACCGTGGACCCGGTAGCCGTAGCGCTGGCCGGGACCGACCCCGGGCAGGTAGGCGTGCCAGACGAACCCGTCCACCTCGGTCATCCGCACCCGGGTCTCGGTGTGCGGGGTGTCGGTGGCGGTGCCGTCACCGGCGAACAGGCACAGCTCGACCTCGTCCGCGACCTCAGAGAACAGCGCGAAATTGGTACCCCATCCGTCCCAGGTGGCACCCAGGGGATAAGGCATACCGGGCCAGCTGTGCATCCGCCTCCTTCTGCCGATTCCTGGCGGACGTGACCGCGGGCCTGGTTAAGCGCCTGCCCGTAACACTACCGGGGAGCGGCCTCAGGCCGAAGACCCCGCGAAG
Source organism: Streptosporangiaceae bacterium (assembly GCA_036497405.1). Taxonomy (GTDB): domain Bacteria; phylum Actinomycetota; class Actinomycetes; order Streptosporangiales; family Streptosporangiaceae; genus Bog-532. The sequence continues at coordinate 8,223 of DASXJM010000244.1, forward strand.
AAAGCCCAGGTCAGCCCGCTGCGGCCACGCCGCCTTGGGCCAGCGTCTCGGCGTACCGGCCGAGCACCACCTCGGCGATCTCGGGGGCGGCGCCGAGCACGGGGGAGACCCCGGCCGCGCCCGCGGCCAGGCAGTCGCGGCGGATCTGGTCCGCGAAGATACCGGGGGACAGCAGGTAGGTGGCCACCAGCACGTGCCGGGCCCCGGCCCGCCGCAAGGCCGTGACCGCGTCGGCCGGGGTCGGGGTGGCCGCCGACGCGTACGCGGGCAGCACCGCCCGCCAGCCGCGCCGGGCCCGCCAGCGGCTGGCCAGGCCGGAGATCACGCCAGCCGCGGCCGAGTCACTGGAACCCGCGGCCGCCAGCACCACGGCGGTCTCACCCGGATTGAAGGCCACGCCACGGTGCCCGTCATGGGGAATCTCGCCTAGCCGGCGTTCCAGCGCCCGCAGCAGCAGCGGGTGCGGTCCCAGCGGCGGCCCGTAGCTGACGGCCAGCCGGGGGTGGGCGGTCCGGGCCTCGCGCAGCGCGCCCGGGATGTCGGCCTTGCTGTGGTAGGCCGCGGTGAGCAGCAGCGGCAGCACCACCGCGTCACGGTCCCGGGGCCCGCCGTCGAGGGCGGCCAGGGCCTGCGCCAGGCTGGGCGCGGCGTGCCCCAGGTAGGCGGCGCGCACGTCCAGGCCGGGGAAGCCAGCCGTCTCGGCCCGCTGCCGGACCAGGTCCAGCAGCGTGGCCACGCTGGCCGCGGCGCGCGGGTCCGAGCTGCCGTGGGCCACCGCCACCAGCGGCGGCGGCCCGGCAACGGTCCCCGGAACGCTCAGAGGTGGATACCGCATTCGGTCTTCCCGGTCCCGGCCCACCGGCCTGCCCGCGGGTTCTCGCCCGGGGCCACCTTGCGGGTGCAGGTCGCGCAGCCGATCGACGGGTAGCCGTCGTAGACCAGCGGGTTGACCAGGATGCCGTTCTCGGCGATGTAGTCGTCGACCTGCTTACCGGACCAGCTGGCGATGGGGTTGACCTTGACCATCTCGCGACGGCCGTCCCACTCGACCACGTTGGCCTCACGGCGCTCGACGGTCTCGTCGCGGCGGACCCCGGTGATCCAGGCGTCGTAGTTGCCCAGCGCCCGCTCCAGCGGCTCCACCTTGCGCAGGTAGCAGCACAGGTCCGGGTTACGGCCGTACAGCCGCGGGCCCAGCTCGGCGTCCTGCTCGGCCACGGTCCGCGAGGGCGTGACGTTGATCAGGTTGACCGGGTAGACCGCCTGCACGGCGTCCCGGGTCCCGATGGTCTCGGCGAAGTGGTAGCCGGTGTCGAGGAACACCACGTCGATACCCGGCTTGATCTGGGACGCCACGTGGATGATCACCGCGTCGGTCATCGAGGACGTGACACAGATCCGGTCCCCGAACGTGTCCGTGGCCCAGCGCAGGATCTCTTCGGCGGGCGCCTCGGCGAGCGCTTCGGCCGCCTCGGCCACCAGCTTCTCCATACGGTGCGGTTCCTCCAGCACAGCGTCGTCATACGTGGCCGCGGAACTCACAGAGCAGCTCCTATTCCGGCAAAGCGTAGCTGGAAACTCCTGGTGCAGCTACGACAGTGCCAATCCCCATCAACTGATCCCTGCGGTTCGAGGTCTTCCTCCCCGCAGTACGGGCAGTAGAACGGCACGGCCCGGCCGGTGTGGCTGGTCACGAGAGGTCCTCGTCACTGGCCCGTACAGTCCACTCGGCGAAGGTCTCGTCCGGCTCCTTACCGGCTGCAAACCGGCTGAGGACCCGTTCCACGTAGTCGGGAAGCTCGTCGGCGGTGGTCTTCAGGCCCCGGACCTTGCGCCCGAAACCGGACGCCGAGCCGTCACCGCCGGCCAGGCTGCCCCCCAGGTGGACCTGGAACCCCTCCACCTGCTGGCCGTCCGGCCCGGTGACCAGCGAACCCTTGAGCCCGATGTCCGCAGTCTGGATGCGGGCGCAGGAGTTGGGGCAGCCGTTCACATTGATCGTTACCGGATCGGTGAAGTCCGGCAGCCGCTTTTCCAGCTCGCCGATCAGATCCATGGCCCGGGCCTTGGTCTCCACGATGGCCAGCTTGCAGAACTCGATCCCGGTGCAGGCCATGGTGTGGCGGCGGAACGGGCTCGGGTTGACCTGCAGGTCGGCCGCTTCCAGCTCGTCGACCAGGGCGTCGGTCTGATTGGCGGGCACGTCCAGGATCACCATCTTCTGCTCGGTGGTGGTCCGCACCCGGCCGCGGCCGTAACGGGCGGCCAGCTCGGCGATGGCGTCCAGGGCGTCAGCGTCCAGGCGGCCCACCCGCGGGGCGAACCCCACGTAGTTCAGGCCGTCCACCTGCGGGTGCACCCCCACGTGGTCGCGCACGCCGCCGCGCGGCGCCCGGGGCGCGGGCCCGTCCGGCAGCGCGTAGCCCAGGTACTCCTTCTCCAGCACCTCGCGGAACTTCTCCGGTCCCCAGTCGGCGACCAGAAACTTGATCCGGGCTCGGTGCCGCAGCCGCCGGTAGCCGTAGTCGCGGAACACCGACACCACCCCGGCCCAGACCTCGGCCACCTGGTCGGGCCGGACGAACGCGCCCAGCCGCTTGCCGATCATCGGGTTGGTGGACAGGCCGCCGCCGACCCACAGGTCGTACCCGACCGCGCCCGTGGCCGAGGTGACCCCGACGAAGGCCACGTCGTTGATCTCGTGCACGGTGCACTGGCCCGCGCACCCGCTGATCGTGGTCTTGAACTTGCGGGGCAGGTTGGAGAACGCGGGGTCGCCGATGAAGCGCTCCTGGATCTCTTCGACCTGCGGCGTCCCGTCGAGGGCCTCGTCACCGTCCAGCCCGGCCAGCGGGCAGCCCAGGATCACCCGCGGTGTGTCACCGCAGGCCTCCATGGTGGACAGCCCGACCGATTCGAGCAGCTCCCAGATCTCGGGGACGCTCTCGATCTCGATCCAGTGCAGCTGGATGTTCTGCCGGTCGGTGACGTCGGCGGTGCCGCGGGCGAACCGGCGCGAGATGTCGCCGATGACGTGCAGCTGTTCGCTGCTCAGCTGGCCGCCGTCGATCCGGACCCGGAGCATGAAGTAGCGGTCGTCCAGCTCCTCGGGCTCCAGGATGGCGGTCTTGCCGCCGTCGATTCCCGGGCGGCGCTGGGTGTACAGCCCGAACCAGCGGAACCGCCCGCGCAGGTCGGCCGGGTCGATGGAATCGAAGCCCGCCTTGGAGTAAACGTCGATGATCCGCTGGCGGACATTGAGCCCGTCATCGTTCTTCTTGTTTTCCTCGTTCTTGTTGAGCGGCTCTCGATAGCCGAGCGCCCACTGGCCTTCACCGCGGGTGCGGCGTGGTGCGCGCTTAGCCGTGCTCGGGGGCATGCAACTCGTGTCCTTCGGCTCAGCCGGACGTGCGTGCGCGTGGGCCGGAGGCAGGACAAACTGCAGGGCTGCCCGCCTGACGAGGCCGGTTCCGCGACACGCGCCCGGTCTACATCAACGGGCGGGGGTCAGCTGGCAGGCAGACAGATTGCGCTGTGGACGCGGAGCAGGTCAACATGCCTGCGCGCGACGAGCAAAGGGTCCACAGCACTCATACCAATAGCATCACACGCAAATACACCAGCTGTCCATGCAGCCGGGTCGTTCTGGGCGCGTTGCGCCGCTTCCGCGTGTGGCCTCACGCCTAGCGGAACAGCACCTCGAACCACCCTTATTCCGCCCAGCCGGAAATTTCCCGCCGAATACAGTGCCTACCACTGGGTCTGCCTCTGGGCCTAACCCTGCCGGATCCAGCCCAGCGTGGGCTCGGTCTCACTCTCCGCCTGGCGGGGCGGACGGTGCTGGCAATCGCACCAGTTACCGCCGGGGCAGTCCTCGTGGTGACGCTCCCGGCACGGGACGCAAACCATGACACCTTCTTACCAACAAACAACGGGCCACGGACAAAGAGTCCGTGGCCCGCTCGGCTCAGCTTGCCCGCTCAGGTAGCGCGCTCAGGCCGCGTTGGCCCGGCGCATCCGGCGGCGGCGCTCAGCCGCGCGCTCTTCCTCGTTCAGCCCGCCCCAGACGCCGTACTTCTCCGGCCGGGACAGGGCGTAGTTGAGGCACTCGGTGCGGACCGGGCACTCGGCACAAACGCCCTTGGCCTTGCGCTCCCTGATCTCCCGCTCCGGCTGGCGCTCACCGTCGGGGCCGAAAAAGAGGATAAGATCCTCTTCACGGCACGCGGCGTCATCCTGCCAGCCCCAATTGGGCCGGGGAAGCACAGCCGACTGCCGACGCACCTGGGACATGGGACCAATCACCTCTAATGGTTTCTTAAACTTGCTTACAGGACATCATTAGGTCAGGCT
>DASXJM010000245.1:0-5703 GCA_036497405.1 Streptosporangiaceae bacterium
GGGAGGAACTCCATGTCGTGGGCCTGGGCGGCCGCCTGCATGCGCGGGAACTCCGGGATGAACGGCGGCTGGTCCGGGGTCCCGTGGTCGGTGGGCTGGCCCATCTGCTGGAAGAACCGCTCGAAGCCGCCGCTGGCCACCCCGAGCACCTGGCTGGCCTCCTCCACCTGGTAGGCGTGGACCAGCCCGGCCGGGATGTAGCCGAAGTCGCCCGCGGCCAGCTGACGCGAGGTCTTGGTCCCGTCGCGCCCGGCCACGAACACCCGCACCTTCCCGTCCACCACGTAGAACACCTCGTGGGTGCCGTGGTGGTTGTGGGCCGGGATCAGCTGCCCGGCCGGGGCCTGCATGGTGAACACCCCGAACTGGCCGTCGGTCTCGGCTCCGGACAGCAGCACGGTGAACAGGTCGGTGAACAGCATCGCGTGCTCACCCTGCCCGCGTTCCAGGAAGAACGGTTCCGGGCGGCCGGGCAGCAGCCCCTGCCACTGCGGGCCGTGGCCGGGATCGGTCAGGTACCCGAAGCTCATCGCTTCCGGGGGCCCCACCAGGTGGGGGGCGGGTTGTAGAGCACGAAGGAGTTGAGGTTCGACACCTGCATGCTCACGCCGCCGGTGGTCGGCCCGCCGTAGAGGGACGAGGCCGCGTAGTCATTGATCAGGTACATCGGGCCCGTGGCGATCGGCACCCCGATCTGGGCCGAGGTGACCTGGCCGACCTGGACACCGTCGTAGATGAAGGTCAGCGCGGACGAGTTCCAGATGACCTGGTAGGTGTGCGTCCCGCAGCCGCTGAACCCGGTCGGGTACGCGCCCCACTGGCTGTTGACCCCGGCCGCGTTCAGGTAGTGGTAGTGCCAGGCCACCTTGCCGTGCAGGCCCTCGGCGACGTCGATCTCGCCGCCCTGGGGCCAGGTGCCGGTGGTGACCAGCCAGAACGCTGGCCAGTTCTCGACGTTCCCGTTGGCGTCACAGGGCAGCGTGAGCTGCTCGGAGATGGTCGCCGGGGCGCTGAACGTCTCGTAGGTCTGAGTGTTGAATGCACCCGACTCGGTCGCGTCCGAGTTCATGTTGAGCGAAATGGTGCTCTGGTCGTCCGACTCGCTGACCTGGGAAGGATAGAACGGGACGTCGGATTGGGAGCCGCTCTGCTGAACGTTGTTGCACCCATTTCCGGCCCGGAACGTCGGGCACCACGTTTTACCGGACCAGGTGAACGGGGCGCCCACCGTGGTGTCGGCACTGGCCGGTACGGCCGCACTGGCCATCGCGGCCGCCGCCGCGGCCGCGCCGATCGCGGCCTTCAGGCCCATGCCCCATCTGAACCGGGTCACAACCCATCCCCTCCCCATCCGGTCACGACGCATTTCTTTTAATAAAGCGCTAAAAGGTCCTACCAAAAATGCTTTATTCTGTGGCTCGATTAAAGCTGAGCCACCGTTTTTACTCTAGTGCGTCGTTTGTCGGCTTTCGAAAAACAAACGGTGTCTGAGGAAAGTAGCAAGAACCGGTCGCAGATGTACCGAATTGCCGCGACCCGGACGTCAAATTTTCTCCCGGTTCACCCCGGAAGCCCGCGGGCCGAGTCCGGCCGCGGCGACCGTGAGCCACGGCGGCCCCGTCGGCTGGCCCGGCTGCCTCTGAGCCGGCGTTCTGTACCCGGGCTGTCACAGATCGGGGTGGTCTGACGCCGGCCGGTGACATATAAGGCTGATTGGCGGGTACGGGCCGAACGGAAGCATCGGGTACTACCCGGCGTAGCTGGTCCTGGGAGGCCAGGCGTTACGAAAATAGTGCAAGAAAGATATTCCATTGTGACCTGATCTTGGTATATCGTGCCAAACGTAGCCACACAGGATCCGGCGAATTCCACCATCAGCCAGCTCGTCGGCCTGTCCCGCCTACCGGCTAAGGAGCGAGTTGTATGGCCTCCCGCTGGCACGTTGCAAGATCTGGTTCTATTTCCCGTTGGCGCATTCCCTTGGCGGCCGCCGCCCTGGTTCTCGGGTCTCTGGGCGCCGCCGTTAGTACCGCAGGCGCTGCTGGCGCCGCCACCACGGCCACCCATCCGGGCATCACGCACACTCGCCCCGGTGGCTCGGTCGGCGGCTTCCAGCCCGGTGGCCTGCTCAGGGGTCACGGCGCCACCGCCGCCCGGACCGGTGCGGTCACGAACGGCACCACCAGCACCAACTGGTCCGGCTACGTCGTCACCGGCGGCTCCGGCGCGTTCAACAGCGTCTCGTCCAATTGGACCGAGCCCAGCGCCAGTTGCAGTGGCGGCACCCAGTACGCCGCGTTCTGGGTCGGCCTGGACGGGTACAACAGTGACTCCGTCGAGCAGACCGGCACCGACTCCGACTGCAGCGGCGGGTCGCCGGACTACTACGGCTGGTACGAGATGTACCCGGCCGACCCGGTCTACTTCACCAACCCGGTCGCGCCCGGGGACAGCATGAGCGCCTCGGTCACGGTCAGCGGCACGAACTACACGCTGACGCTGACCGACAACACCCAGGGCTGGACTCAGACCGAAAACGAGACCGGCAGCTTCTCCAACTCCTCCGCGGAAGTCATCACCGAGGCGCCGTCCTCCTCCGCGGGACCGCTCCCGCTGGCTGACTTCGGCACGATCAACTACTCCGGCGCGTCCGCCAACGGGAGCTCGATGGGCTCCCAGAACCCGACCTCGATCACCATGGTCGGCAGCAGCGGCGACCAGCTGGACTCCACCAGCGGCATCGATGGGTCCGGCGACTTCAGCAACACCTGGCAGGCCAGCAGCTAGCTACGGCTGCGGCTCCTGCCGCCTCAACGCTGACCCCCGGAGGGGTGATGGCCTCCGGGGGTCAGCGCTTTTTCCTTTCTTCAATGCCCCGGGGCAAATCCGGCATAATGCCGCTGAATACCGCCGGTCGGGTAGCAGAGATAGCGAAGCTGGACAAATTGACTCAGGCCAAAGGTCCCTGGTGGAACGGGGACCGGAGATGGCAAATTATCCGGCGGCAGGGGTCATTTTATTTTCCGAAAAAAGCTGTGGTGAGCTATTTCGTCCTGCCTCGGGTCATTGATTGAGGGGGAACGATGCTGGCTGGTTATCAGGAGGTGGCGGGCCGCCCGGCGGTGCAACTTCCCGGGCCGTGGAGCGCGGCCGCGGTGACGGTGGTGCTGCCGACCTACAACGAGGCCGCCAACCTGCCGGTGATCGTCGATGCCCTGTTCGGCCTGGCGCTGACCGGGCTGCGGATGGTGGTGGTCGATGACAACTCGCCCGACGGGACCGGCGCGGTCGCGGAGGAACTGGCGGTCCGGCACGGCCGGGACCGGATGTCAGTGGTGCATCGGCCCGGGAAGCAGGGCCTGGGGCGGGCCTACGTGGACGGCATGAGCCGGGCCATTCGCGGCGGCGCCGAATACGTCGTGCAAATGGACAGCGACCTGTCGCACCGGCCCGAATATCTCCCGCAAATGCTCGGGGCGCTGTTGTCGTCGAATGCCGATGTGGTCATCGGCTCGCGTTACATTGCCGGGGCCAGCCTGGGCCAGCGCTGGCCGTGGCACCGAAGGCTTCTGTCCGGTTTCGCCAACGCCTACGCCCGTGCTTTTCTGCGGCCGGGGATCAGGGACATGACCGCGGGTTTCAAGCTCTGGCGGAGTGCCGCCCTGCACGACCTCGACCTGCCGAGCGTGCAAAGCAAGGGCTACAGCGTTCAGGTCGAGCTGAGCCACCGGGCAGTCCGGCGCGGCCTCAAGGTCTTGGAGGTCCCGATCCACTTTGCCGACCGGGCCGCAGGCCGGAGCAAGCTGAACTTGCGGGTCCAGCTCGAGTCGGCCCTGATGCCCGTCCGGCTGCGTCTTGGCCGCCGGGGACGGCCGCCGAGCCACGGGCGGACCTCGCTGGCCGTGGGCCAGTGCTGTGAGTTCGCCGTGCCCCAGGTGCCGCCGCCGCGCAGCAAGCATCGGGCCAGCCACCGCAAGACCGAGGTCAACTCCAGTTTGTGACCGCTCACCGGGCGGCGAGCTGCTCCTCGAGGTGTTCCAGGGAGTGCCAGAGTTCGAGGGCGGGCATGGCCTGGGGACGGACGGCGTGGACCTGGCGGTTGGCGGCCTCGAGGGACTGGCCGCGGACCATCAGGTAGGCGATGGCCACGGTCGAGGTGCGGGAGATGCCAGCCTGGCAGTAGACCCCGGTGACGATGCCCGCCTCGGCCTGGGCGGCCACGTGGCGGGCGGCGGCCAGGATCAGGTCCTCCTGGCCGCCTTCGAGGTCCATGATCGGGAAGTGGTCGATCGGGATCGGCAGGCCTGGGGGCCTGGTCTCGCCGCGCAGGTCGACCAGGCGGCCGGCCCCGGCGGTGACCATGGCCATGGCCAGGGCGGCGTCGGCCAGCAGGACGTGGTCGTCGAGGCGGCTGATGCCGATCACCGCTATTTCCGGGGTCACGAGGCCGCGGCCGGAGCGATGGGCTGGTCGGCAGGCTGGCGGGTGGGGCGGAACACCGGGACGGCCAGTTCGTCGTGATCGTCCCAGCCGACCGTGACCCGCTGGCCGACCTGGACCGTGTCCGGGTCGGCGTCGATCTCGGCCAGCATCCGGAAGCCCTCGTCCAGGTCGATGAAGCCGAGCACGTAGGGCAGCCGGCTGCGGAAGTAGGGCTGGCCGTGCTGCCGGATCACCGTGTACGTGTACACGGTCCCGGCGCCCGCTGACTCCTCCCAGCGGGTGTCCACGCTCAGGCAGGCCGAGCAGTGCCGCCGGGGGTGGAAGATCACTTCCCCGCAGGAGGCACACACCTGGTAGGTCAGCCGGTGGTCCCTGGTCGCGGCCCAGAACGGCGCGGTGTCCGGTTCAGACCGCGACGGCAGCGGCCGTGGCGGAGCTTCTGGCTCGGGCATGGCGGGTCAGTCCCTCCCCAGGACGATGGTGCCGGCCGCGTGCCTGGTTCCGAGCTGGCCGCCGTTGCCGTGGGCCACGGCCAGCCGGGCCCCGTCCACCTGCGCGGTCGACTCGCCGCGCAGCTGCCGGGTGGCCTCGATGAGTAGGAAGATCCCGCGCATGCCGGGATGGTTGGAGGACAGGCCGCCGCCGTCGGTGTTCAGGGCCGGGGCGCCGGGCCGGTCGAAGCGGAGCCGGCCACCGGCCACGAACGGGCCACCCTCACCCTTCTTGGCGAAGCCCAGGTCCTCCAGGATGGTCAGCACCGTGATCGTGAACGAGTCGTAGATCATGGCGATGTCGATCTCGTCCGGCCGCACCCCGGCCTGGCCGAAGGCGTCCGGCCCGGACCGGGCCGCGGCCGAGGTGGTGATGTCGGCGTGGGCGCCCGGGTAGCCGATGGCCTCACCGCTGCCGAGGATCCACACCGGCGGTCTGCGCAGGTCCCGGGCCACCTGCGGGGACACGATGACCACCGCGCCGCCGCCGTCGGAGACGATGCAGCACTCCAGCAGGTGCAGCGGGTCGGCCACCATCCGCGAGCCGAGCACGTCGTCGGTGGTCAGCTCGCCGGTGTGCTTGATGCCGAGGGCGGCCAGGCCGGCCACGGCGTCCGGGTTGCGGACGGCGTGGGCCCGGGTGGTGACCGCGATCTCGGCCAGGTCCTCGGGCCGGGTCCCGTACTGGGCCATGTGCCGCCGGGCGACCAGCGCGTAGTTGCCGATCAGGGTCAGCCCGTACGGGGTCTCCATGTTCGCGCCCGGCTGT
>DASXJM010000246.1:0-10014 GCA_036497405.1 Streptosporangiaceae bacterium
AGCTGGCTGCGGGACTTCCACGTGGACGGGCTCCGGCTGGACGCGGTGCACGCGATCGTCGACCGCCGGGCCCTGGGCCTGCTGGAGGAGCTGGCGGCCGCGGTGGACGCCCTGTCGGCCGGGGTCGGCCGCCCGCTGAGCCTGATCGCCGAGTCCGACCTGAACGACCCCCAGCTGGTCACCCCGCGCGAGGCCGGCGGCTACGGCCTGACCGCCCAGTGGTGCGATGATCTCCACCACGCCCTGCACGTCACGCTGACCGGCGAGACCCAGGGCTACTACGCCGACTTCGCCGTCCCCGACGCCCTGGCCACCACCTTGCGCCGGGCCTACTTCCACGCCGGCACCTGGTCCTCGTTCCGCCAGCGGACCCACGGCCGCCCGGTCGACCTGCGCCGCACCCCCGGCTACCGCTTCCTGGCCTACCTGCAGGACCACGACCAGATCGGCAACCGGGCCCAGGGCGACCGGCTGTCGGCCAAGGTCTCGCCGGGCCTGCTCGCCTGCGGCGCCGCCATCGTGCTGACCTCGCCCTACACGCCGATGATTTTCATGGGGGAGGAGTGGGCGGCCAGCACCCCGTGGCAGTTCTTCGCCTCGTTCCCCGACCCCGGTCTGGCCGAAGCCGTCCGCAACGGCCGCCGCTCCGAATTCGCCGCCCACGGCTGGGGCGCCGAGGAGATCCCGGATCCGATGTCCCCCGCCACCGTCGAGAACTCCACCCTGAACTGGTCGGAGATCACCGAAGGTCAGCACCGCGAGTTGCTGGAGTTGTACCGGGACCTGATTGCTCTGCGCCACCGGCACCCGGACCTGGCCGACCCGCGCCTGGATCAGTTCACCGTACGCACCGGCCCGGGGGAGCGCTGGCTGGTGCTGCACCGCGGCCCGCTCCGCGTCGTCTGCAACCTGGCCGCCGAGGTCGACAACATCCGCCTCGACCGCCCGGTCGACCTCGTCCTGCTCGCCTCGGCCAAGGTCAACCACGCCGGCCCGGTCCTGGAACTCCCGCCCGAGTCCTTCGCCATCGTCCGCACCGTCTCCGAGGCCGAGGCCCGCCCAGTGACCGCCGACGACCTGGCCCGCATCGAGTAGCCGCGGCCGGTCCGCTCAGGAGACCGGACCCGGAAGGTACGCCGCCAGCCGCGTGACCAGGCCCCGCCTGACCTGGTCCCACTCCGGAGCGATCACGGAGTACATGGCCGTGTCCCGCAACTGGCCCTCCTCGTCGGGAGCCATCGAGAGTGACCAGTTCCGCAGCACCCCCTCGAAGGTGGCGCCCAGCGCCGCCAGCGCCCGCCGCGACCGCGCGTTGCGGGCGTCGCACACGAAATCGACGCGCTCGACGCCCAGACCAGCGAAGGCATGCCCCATCAGCAGCAGCTTGGCCTCGGTATTGATCCCCGTTCCCTGGGCCGACGCCGCCAGCCAGGTGAACCCGATCATGATCGCCCGCAGGTCATCCCGCCCCGGCCAGCGGCGCGGATCCCAGTACGCGGTGCACCCCACGGCCCGCCCGTCCGCCCGCCGGACCTGCGCGAACGGCACGAGCCCCTGCCCGGCCCGGGCCAACTGCCCGTCCAGGTACCCGCCCACCCCTTCGGCCCGCGGCACCAGCGTGAACTCGTAACTGCCCCGGTCCTCCTCGGCGGCGGTCGCCAGGTCGTCAGCATGCCCCCGACCCAGCGGCTCCAGCCGCACCAGCCTCCCCTCCAGCACCGGCTCGTCGATCTTCATCCGCTCCGTCTCCTCACCGTCCCCGGCGCCCAGCGCTCCTGTCACCTCAGTCACATAAGTTCCTTGATCAATCGCCCGGCAGCGGTTGCAGTCGTATTCACTGCATATGCGACCGAGGGATGGATCTTAAAACGGCAGTGACTCCTGGTGCGCCCTCAGCCGATCCCATCAACGGGACGCCGGAGGCCGGCCGATGCCGCGCTCAACTCGCTCGGAGCATCTCGGCGTCCAGGTACTGGGGCGGGATCGCGAAGCCGTCGACCAGGGTCTGCGCGTGCGGGCGGAGCTGCTGGCACAGGGCGTTGACCGCGCTGGTCACCGACTTGGCCCGGGTCGGGGTGAGGCGGCCGTGGGCCTGGAACCAGGCCAGGTCGGCCTCGATGGTGGCCAGCACGTACAGGTCGCACACCCGGCTCAGCAGGGCGTGGGCGGCCGGGTCGGAGCAGCGCTCCAGGCCGGCCAGGAACGCCTCCAGCACGACCCGCTCCACGTGGGCCCGGGCCGCCCGCAGCAGGTGGTCCTGGGCGTCGTTGAACACCGCGAACGCGGCCGCACCCTGCTCACTATTGGCACCCTCGCCGGACGCGGCCGTGGCCGCCCGGCGCAGCCGGCGGGCCAGGCCGTCGACCAGGTGCTGCTCCCGGTCCTCGAACGCGCGCACCTGCCAGGCCCGGTCGAACAGCACGGTCTCGTCGTCCCGGCCCGGGGCGGCCGCGGTCAGCCGCTCGATCATCCCGCGGGCCGCGGTCCGCTCGATCAGCGAGCCCGCGAACTTCTCGGCCACGAACCGGGCCGTGGCCAAGGGGCCCAGGTCGGCGAAGTCGCTCTGGTAGTTGGTCAGCAGGCCCTTGGCCACCAGCTGGAGCAGCACGGTGTTGTCGCCTTCGAACGTGGTGAACACGTCGGTGTCGGCCTTGAGCGTCATCAGCAGGTTGTCGGCCAGGTAGCCGGCCCCGCCGCAAGCCTCCCGGCAGGTCTGCACGGTGGCGGTGGTGTGCCAGGTGGAGACGGCCTTGAGCCCGGCCGCGCGGGACTCCAGCTCCCGCTGCCGCCGCTCGTCCGGCTCGACGTTCTCCACCGGCCGGCTCACCTCGTCCAGCGCCCCGGCCAGCTCGTACTGGGCGAAGCTGAGCGCATAGCTGGTGGCCAGGGCGGGCAGCAGCTTGCGCTGGTGGGTCCGGTAGTCGAGCAGGGTGACCTCACCCGAACCGTCGGGCCGCTCGAACTGGGTCCGCTGGTTGCCGTAGGCGACCGCGATGGCCAGGGCCCGCTTGGCCGCGCTGCCGGCCGTGCCCGCGACCGAGATCCGGCCCCGGATCAGGGTGCCGATCATGGTGAAGAACCGGCGGCCGTCGCTCTCGATCGGGCTGGTGTAGTGCCCGTCTTCGTCCACGTCGCCGAACCGGTTGAGCAGGGCCTCCCGTGGCACCCGCACGGCGTCGAAGGTCAGCCGCCCGTTGTCGACGCCGTTCAGGCCGCCCTTGCGCCCGCAGTCGCTGATCGTCACGCCGGAGCAGGGCTGACCGTCAGAGTTGCGGATCGGCACCAGCAGGGCGTGTACCCCGTGGCTGGTCCCGTCCACGATCAGCTGGGCGAACACCACCGCCATGCGGCCGTCCCGGGCCGCGTTGCCGATGTAGTCCTTGCGGGCCCCGGGGCCCGGCGTGCTGACCACGAACTCGCCGCGGGCCGGGTCGTAGCTGGCGGTGGTGCCCAGGTGCTGGACGTCGGAGCCGTGCCCGGTCTCGGTCATGGCGAAGCACCCGGGCAACGACAGGTCGATGATGTCGCGCAGGTACTTCCGGTGGTGGCGTTCGGTGCCGAGGAGCTGGACGGCGCCGCCGAACAGCCCCCACTGCACGCCCGCCTTGACCATCAGCGACAGGTCGCCGAAGCCGAGCATCTCGTGCGCGACCACCGATCCGGCCGGGTCGTCCTGGCCGCCGTACTCACGGGCGAAGCCCAGCCGCGAGTGGCCGGTCTTGGCCAGCAGGCGCAGGTCTTCCAGGGTCTGCCGCCGGTACTCCTCGGTGCTGAGGTCCGACCGGTCGCGCACGTCGGCCTCGGCCAGCTGGGCCCGCACCTCGTGGCGCAGGCCGGCCCAGCGGCCGTCCAGGGCCGCGGTCAGCGCGGCCGGCTGGACCTGGTCCAGGGTGGTGGAGGGGATGCCCACGATTCCTCCGCTCATCGGCCTGATTATCGGCCTAGCTTGTTACTCGACAGTAACATACTAACCGGACCGCTTTCGGAAGGCGCTGTGAGCTGCCCCACCCCGGGCCACCGGGGCTCGCCGCAACGCAAAACGCGAGGCTGTGCCAGGTCCCGTCGGGCACAGCCTCGCGTCAGCTCGCTGGGTGGCCGCTAGCTGGCCAGGGCCTCGTCCTCTTCGGGCACGAAGTCCTCGTCGCGCTCGCTGGTCAGTTCCTTGATCGGCAGCGTGTCCTGCTCGCCCAGCTGCTCGCGGGCCAGCTCGGCCAGGCCGTAGCGCTCGACGTGTTCGGGGTCGGCCAGGCTGATCGTGCGCAGCCCCTGGCTGACCAGCCGGTCGTTGACCTGGTCGAAGTGCTCCTGGACCAGCTGCTTCTCGGTGTCGGTGATCTTGCCCTTGTGCGGCTCGCCCGCGTGCTCCAGGCTCGAGTAGTTGGCCTTGCTGGCGGGGGCGCCGCCACTGCTGGCCCGGCTGCCGCGGCTGCTGGTCGCGGACGCGGTCCGGGACGACTTCCGGGCCGGCCGCGCGGTGATCAGCAGCTCGCTCATGGCGGTGTCGGTGGCCATCGCGTCGAACCCGTCCAGGTCCACCGTGACCCGGCGCGGCTCGTCCTCGCCGGGCAGGTGCAGCTCGAGCACCGCGACCCGCAGAGCCGACTTCTCGATGCCCTGGGCCTCGTCGAGCAGCGCCTCGAACTCGACCGGGCTGTCTCCCAGCTCGGGGTGCTCGAGTACGACCACCCGTGTGAGCGTGCCTTCCTCGGTGATGAGCTGTCCGCTCAGGTCGCTGAATCGGACGGTCTTCTGGCCCACGATCGGCTCCTCCCGGTCTGATGGGGGCGTAAGCCCCCGGGGGGTCTGGAGGGCTTACGCCCCCGAGGCCAACACTGGCTGGCTGGCCCAATCTGGCTGACACGCTTCGCCCGCCTCAGTGGCTGGCCCCACGTTGGCTGGAACCGTGTGGCGTGTCATTCAAGCAAAGTGTTCGATGAGGTGATCCCCACCCTGCCCGAGTCCATCAGTCGTGTCAAACACCTGTTCGAGCGTGGCGGACTCGGCTAGGGAGCGGGAAAGGAGATCTTACCGATCGTAATCGATTATCACGTCAAGTAGCCGAGTGCGATCACTCAGAGTCGCTGACTTGACGAATCCTGTTATATAGGCATCCTTGTGTCAGCTCCGTTTTCGCGGGCATCCTGAGGGGGGATCCCATTGAACGTCGCCGGCCTTTTGCCTGCCCACTATCTGTCTGCCCGCCATCGGTTAGTGGCCCGTGTGGCCACGGCGTTAGTCGTGGGCCTGGCTTCGCTGGGGGCCCTCGGCTGTGGCACCGGCCAGCCGGGGTCGACCACCCAGGGCTGCCGCGACCTGGCTTCGTCCCAGGGTTCGGTGGGCGACATCTGGGGTGAGGTGGCCGCCGACGCGCACGGCACCCAGCTCGGCCAGGACGCCTCGGCCCTGGAGAGGCTGACCGTGGTCGGGGCCAGCACCCCGGCCTACCGGACCGACCTGCGAAAGATCATCGCCCTGTGCGGCCGGGCCGGCATCACGGTGTGAGCTCGGCGAGCATCTTGCCGATCCGCCGCTGCCGGGTCTCGGCCGTCTTGGCGTCCTCCACGGAGAGGATCCAGCGCGACTGGTTGCTGTACGACAGCTTCTCGAACGCGGCCTGGGCCGCGGGCACCGCCGCCAGCGCCGTGGCCACATCGTCCGGCACGGTCACCTCGCGCGGCGCGGTGTCCAGCTCCAGGTCGACCTCGACATCATCGCCGGCCGCGATCCCGGCCCTGTCCCGGATCTGCGCGCTGACCGGCAACATCGAACGCCCGCCCATCGAGCCCACGCTGCTGCGGTAGCTGAACCCGTTGATGGTCACCTGGACCTTGGGCCGCTTGCCGCCCTCGAGCCCGGTCACGATGGCGTCCGGCACCGGGATTCCGGTCGCGGTCTTCCCGTTCAGCTCCACCACCGCACGAAACTTCATGGCCCTCCCCAACCCGGCCCCGGCCGGCCGGGGCCACGCATGAATTCGTCAACGAACCAGGTCACAGATCCTACGGGCTGAACGGCAAAAAACCTGTCGCAATGAAGGCCCTTGGTCGGGCAGCATAGCCAGGCTGCTTGCTGGGGGATGAGAACAATGACAGCGCCTGAAATCAATCGCGGTTCGCCCGCCCGAAAGCGGGCGGTCGTTCTCGCCCTGCGCTTTTACGGTTCCCAGCTGGCCCGGCTGTGGCGTTTCACGGTGCCGGGAATGCTGCTGCCCGCGCTGGGCAACACCTGCCTTTCCTATATCGCGCCGCTGATCGTGGCGCAGCTGGTCGGCCGCCTGGTCGGTCACGGGTCACTCGGCCTGGGCGCGGCCATGACCTATCTGATCGCCTTTGCCGGCGTGCTTCTTTTGGCCGAAGCCCTGTGGCGGATCGGCATCCACTGCCTGAACCGGGTCGACGGCCGCGGCATCGAGAACCTTTATGTCATCGGCATGGATGAATTGCTGGCCAAGGACGCGGCCTTTTTCCACGACAACTTCGCCGGTTCGCTGACCAAGCGGGTGCTGAGCTTTGCCTCCCGGTTCGAGGACTTCACCGACAACCTGGTGTTCAACGTGGTGGCCAGCCTGGTGCCACTGGTGTTCGCCTCGGTGATCCTGTGGCGCTTCGACCCGTGGCTGGTGGCTGGCCTCATCGGCCTGCTCGTAGTCACCGGGGTCGGCGTCGCGCCCCTGATCCGCCGCCGCCAGCGGCTGGTCGACCAGCGCGAGGAAGCCATCGCCCGGGTGTCCGGGCACGTGGCCGACAGCCTCATGAACATGGACACCATCCGCGCCTTCGCGGCCGAGGAGCGCGAGGCCGCCGAGCACCAGTCGCGCGTGGCCGATCAGCGGCAGAAGGCCCTGCTGTCCTGGGACTACAGCAATCTGCGCATCGACGCGGTGGTGGCGCCGATGTCCGCTCTCACCAACGTGCTCGGGCTGCTGCTGGCCGTGGCCCTGGGCGGCGGCCGGCACGGCGTCGAGGCGATCATCGTGGCCTTCACCTACTACTCCAACGCGACCCAGATCATGTTCGAGTTCAACCAGATCTACCGGTCCTTGGAGAGCTCGCTGACCGAAGCCGCGCAGTTCACCGAGCTGCTGCTGACCCCGCCGACCGTGGTCGACCCGGTCGCGCCCGAGCCGCTCCGCCCGGCCACCCGCGACGTCCGCTTCGAGCGGGTCACCTTCGCCCACGCGGGCGCGGCGCCGCTGTTCACCGGCCTCGACCTGACCGTACCGAGCGGGACCCGGCTGGGCCTGGTCGGCCGGTCCGGCGGCGGCAAGAGCACGCTGCTCCGGCTGCTGCTGCGGCTGATGGACATCGACGATGGCCGGATCATGATCGGCGGCCAGGACATCAGCAAGCTGCGGCAGTCCGACCTGCGCAGCCTGATCTCGTACGTGCCGCAGGCGCCGGCCATGTTCCACCGCACGCTGCGCGACAACATCGCGTTCGCCCGGCCCGACGCCACCGAGGCCGAGATCCGCCGGGCGGCCGAGGCCGCCTACGTGACCGAGTTCGCCGACGACCTGCCCGAAGGCTTTGCCACCATGGTCGGCGAGCGCGGCGTCAAGCTGTCCGGGGGCCAGCAGCAGCGCGTCGCCCTGGCCCGCGCGATCCTGCGCGACGCCCCGATCCTGCTCCTCGACGAGGCCACCAGCGCGCTCGACTCCGAGAGCGAAATCCTGGTTCAACGAGCCCTCTGGCCCCTGATGGAAGACCGCACCGCCCTCGTGGTCGCCCACCGCCTGAGCACCGTCGCCCGCATGGACCAGCTGGTCGTCCTGGACCACGGCGCCATCGTCGAGCAGGGCCGCCACGAGGACCTCCTCACCCTGGACGGCACCTACGCCCGCCTCTGGGCCCACCAGTCCGGCGGCTTCCTCGACGAAAGCGAGTCCCCGGCCCTGGACGGGCGCCAGGCCGAGCGCGTCGTCAGCCAGCCATAAGGCGCTGGCGGTGGCTACAGACCTGTGTAGTCGTTTGTAATACGATGAGGGCGTGGACGGCGAGCGCTTAGACCTAGACCTTCTGGACGAGGACGACCCGTTCGAGATCGACGACCAGGTCGCCCATCTGTTCAAACATCCGCACCTCGGGATCGACGACATCGATGACGTATGGTCCAGCAGCCCATTGTTCTATCCAGCCAAGCCGCCGGCTCACTGGCTCATGTGTGCCGAGGTCGGCGGCCGGGTGCTGATGGTGCCGCTAGCCCCGGCCCGCAGCGGGGATCCGCGCCGGTGTCGCCCGATCGGCTGTTATGAAGCATCCAGGGCGCTTGCCGTCCAGTACCGGAAGGACAGCAGATGATGACTCCGGAAGAGGAACACGCCTTTTACGCCCAGCCGGAGAACCAGGAACCCCAGGGGCCGCCCCGTCGACGGCGGGTCGCTCGGCTGAGTGCCCCGGTGCCTGTGCGCTTCCCACCCGAGCTCCTCAACGAGGTCCGGCGGGCCGCCGACGCTGACGATCGTTCACTGTCGTCCTGGATCCGCCTGGCCGTCGAGCACGAGCTACGCCGTAGCGCCTAATGGGGGTTACCGGGTCGGCTGTCCGGCAGACTCGGGTCCGGTAGCGGCCAGCGGGTGAGCACTCTCGGCGCCGGGGATTCGATTCCTAGGGTTAGACCGTGCCCCCGCTGGACGTGAGGAGGACGGGACCGCTGATGGGGTGACGTGCCCGCTGTGTTGTGCGTGAGCACTGATCCATTAGGCCGCTGGTGTTCCTCTTCCACGCTGCTGGCAGTGACCGGGCTGGCTGACGAGCGGAGGATCGGTGCTATTCGTCGGGGATGACTGGGCTGAAGATCATCATGACGTGGAGCTCCAGGACGGGACGGGCCGCCGCCTGGGGCGCGCCCGGCTGCCGGAGGGCGTGACCGGCGTGGCGCGGCTGCATGAGCTGATCGGTGGCCACCTGAGTGAGGACATGGGGCCGGAGGAGGTGGCAGTCGGGATTGAGACGGACCGGGGGCCGTGGGTGCAGGCGCTGGTGGCGGCCGGCTACACGGTTTATGCGGTCAACCCGCGGCAGGTGGCACGGTACCGGGAGCGGCACGGCACCTCGGGTGCCAAGAGCGATGCCGGGGACGCGCACGCGCTGGCGGACATGGTGCGGACCGACTCCCATCAGCTCCGGGCGGTCGCCGGGGACAGCGAGCAGGCCCAGGCGGTCAAGGTCGTGGCGCGGGCGCACCAGACGCTGATCTGGGAGCGTCACCGGCACATGCTGCGGCTGCGCTCCGCGCTGCGGGAGTTCTTCCCCGCCGCGCTGGAGGCCTTCGGTGATCTCACCGCGCCGGACGCGCTGGAGCTGCTGGGCGCGGCACCGGACCCGGCCAGCGCGGGCCGGCTGACCCGGGCCCAGGTCACCGGGGCGCTGCGGCGCGCCCGCCGCCGTAAGCCAGAGGACAAGGCCACCACGATCACCGCTGTGCTGCGCTCAGAGCAACTGGGCCAGCCGCCGGCTGTGGCCGCCGCCTACGCCGCCATGGTGCGGTCCCTGGTGCGGATGATCACCGCGTTCAACGGCGAGATCGCGGTGATGGAACAGCAGGTGAGTGAGTGTTTTGGCCGGGCCCGGGACGCTGAGATCTGCCTCAGCCAGCCGGGCCTCGGGACAATTCTGGCGGCCCGGGTGCTGGGCGAGTTCGGCGATGACCCGTACCGGTACGCCAGCGCCAAGGCCCGCAAGAACTACGCCGGCACCAGCCCGGTCACCCGGGCTTCTGGCAAGAAGAAAACCGTGCTGGCCCGCTTCATCCATAACGACCGGCTCATCGACGCCCTGCACCAGCAAGCCTTCTGCGCCCTGACCGCCTCACCCGGAGCCCGCGCTTACTACGACGAGCTCCGTGCCCGCGGCCAGGGCCACCACGCCGCCCTGCGCCAGCTGTCCAACCGGCTCGTCGGCATCTTGCACGGCTGCCTCAAGACCAGCACCCGCTACGACGAGCACACCGCCTGGGCACACCACCACGACCAGCAAGCCGCCGCTTGACAACTCCAGACCATGGGATGTCTAACCC
>DASXJM010000247.1:0-17863 GCA_036497405.1 Streptosporangiaceae bacterium
CGTGAACAAAGGATGTCCGAACGGTCAAAAGATCGCTGCACGCCAGCTGCGGGCGGCCTTGCGCGCGGGCTGGCGTAGTTGGAGGGATAGGCTCGATCATGTTGGTAGCCCACGGGTTTCCCGGGGGGCTTTTTGGCTGCCCGGACCGGGGTAGGTGAGGGCCGCGCACCGCGATGCGCCAAGGTCTCACCAGCAGAGAGGAGCCGTGACGTAACGGTGGCAAGTCAGCAGAGGAAAAAACTCGAGTGGTCCGACCTCGACGAGCGCACCGTCAACCTGATCCGGGTCCTGGCCATGGACGCCGTGGAGAACGAAGGCTCTGGTCACCCGGGCACGGCGATGAGCCTGGCCCCGGCCGCGTACCTGCTGTACCAGCGGATCATGCGGCACGACCCGACCGACCCGGCCTGGACCGGCCGGGACCGGTTCGTGCTGTCCTGCGGGCACTCCAGCCTGACCCTGTACATCCAGCTCTACCTGTCCGGCTACGGGCTGACCCTGGACGACCTCAAGGCCTACCGGTCCTGGGGCAGCCTCACCCCCGGTCACCCCGAGCACCGGCTGACCCCCGGGGTGGAGACCACCACCGGTCCCCTGGGCCAGGGCCTCGGCAACGCGGTCGGCATGGCCATGGCCGCCCGCCGCGAGCGTGGCCTGCTCGACCCGGACACCGCCGATGGTGAGAGCCCGTTCGACCACCACGTGTACGTGTTCGCCTCGGACGGTGACATCGAGGAAGGCATCACCCACGAGGTCTCGGCCATCGCCGGCGTGCAGGAGCTCGGCAACCTGATCGTCCTCTACGACGACAACCACATCTCGATCGAGGACGACACCGTCATCGCCAAGGATGAGGACACCGCGGCCCGTTACGAGGCCTACGGCTGGCACGTGCAGCGGCTCAGCTGGGACACACCCAACGGCTACCATGAGGACGTCCAGGCCTTGTACGACGCGTTCGAGGCGGCCAAGGCCGAGACGAACCGGCCGTCGTTCATCTCGCTGCGGACGATCATCGGCTGGCCCGCGCCCAACAAGCAGGGCACCGGCGCGGCCCACGGCTCGGCCCTGGGCGAGGCCGAGGTGGCCGCGACCAAGAAGATCCTGGGCTTCGACCCGGACGTGAATTTCCCGCTCGACCAGGACCTGGTCGACCATGCCCGCGGCGTGATCGACCGCGGCCGGGCCGCTCACGCCGAGTGGGACAAGGGCTTCGACGCCTGGGCCGGGGCGCACGCCGAGCAGAAGGCGCTGTTCGACCGGCTGGCCAACCGCACCCTGCCCGAGGGCTGGGCCAAGGCGCTGCCGGAGTTCAAGCCGGACGCCAAGGGCGTGGCCACCCGCAAGGCCTCCGGTGAGGTGCTGAGCGCGCTGGCCAAGGCGCTGCCCGAGCTGTGGGGCGGCTCGGCCGACCTGGCCGGCAGCAACGACACCACGATGAGGGGCGAGCCGTCCTTCCTGCCGCACGACCGCGAGTCGAAGATGTTCCCCGGCAACAAGTACGGCCGGACGCTGCACTTCGGCATCCGCGAGCACGGCATGGGCGCGATCATGAACGGCATCGCGCTGCACGGCGGAACAAGAGTGTACGGCGGAACGTTCCTGACCTTTAGCGACTACATGCGGGGCGCGGTGCGACTGGCCGCGCTGATGGAACTGCCGGTGACCTACGTGTGGACCCACGACTCGATCGGGCTGGGCGAGGACGGACCGACCCATCAGCCGATCGAGCACCTGTGGGCGCTGCGGGCCATCCCGCACCTGGCCGTGGTCCGGCCCGGGGACGCCAATGAGGTGGTGGCGTCCTGGAAGCACATCCTGGAGAACCCGGCCAACCCGTCGGCGCTGGCGCTGTCCCGGCAGAACCTGCCGGTGCTCGACCGGTCGAACGGCCTGGCCCCGGCGGACGGGGTGGCCAAGGGCGGTTACGTGCTGGCCGAAGCTGACGGCGATCCCAAGGTGATCCTGATCGGCACCGGCAGCGAGCTGCAGATCGCGCTGGCCGCGCGGGAGCAGTTGCAGGCCAGCGGCACCCCGACCCGGGTGGTGTCGATGCCCTGCGTGGAGTGGTTCGACGAGCAGGACTCCGCCTACCGCGAGCAGGTGCTGCCGCACCGGATCAAGGCCCGGGTTTCGGTGGAGGCCGGGGTCACGTTCGGCTGGCGGCAGTACGTCGGGGACTCCGGCGTCTCCATCGGCGTCGACCACTTCGGCGCCTCGGCCGACTACCAGCGGCTGTACGAAGAGTTCGGGCTCACCGCGGAGCGGGTAGCCGCCGCGGCCCGCACGGTCCTCGACCGGATCGGTGCCGCGAGCGAATGAAGTCAAAGGAAGGGATCTGAGGTCATGGCCTCGAAGAAAGACAACCTCGCTCAGCTGGAAGCCCAGGGAGTGGCGGTGTGGCTGGACGACATCAGCCGTGAGCGGCTGCGCACCGGCAACCTGCAGCAGCTGATCGACGACGACCACGTGATCGGCGTGACGTCCAACCCGACCATCTTCGCCAGTGCCCTGGCCAAGGGCGACGCCTACGACGAGCAGGCCCACGACCTCGGCATCCGGGGCGTCTCGGTCGACGAAGCGGTGCGGAACATCACCACCTACGACATCCGCTGGGCCGCGGACGTGCTCAAGCAGGCCTACGAGGACAGCGACCACCTGGACGGCCGGGTCTCGCTCGAGGTCGACCCGCGGCTGGCCCGGGAGACCGAGAAGACGATCGCCGAGGCCAAGGCCCTGTGGTGGATGGTCGACCGGCCCAACATTTACATCAAGATCCCGGCCACCCTGGAGGGGCTGCCCGCGATCACCGCCGCCACCGCCGAGGGCATCAGCGTCAACGTGACGCTGATCTTCTCGCTGGAGCGGTACAACGCGGTCATCGACGCCTACTTCGAGGGCCTGGAGAAGGCCGACGCGGCCGGGCACGACCTGAGCCACATCGCCTCGGTCGCGTCGTTCTTCGTCAGCCGGGTCGACACCGAGGTGGACAAGCGGCTGGAGAAGCTCGGCACCGACGAGGCCAAGGCGCTCAAGGGCACCGCGGCCATCGCCAACGCCCGGCTGGCCTACGAGCTGTACGAGCAGCGGATCGACACCGACCGCTGGCGGGCCCTGGCCGCCAAGGGCGCCCGGGTGCAGCGGCCGCTGTGGGCGTCCACCAGCACCAAGGACCCGTCGTTCCCGGACACCATGTACGTGACCGAGCTGGTGGCCAAGGACACGGTGAACACCATGCCCGAGGCGACCATCCACGCGGTGGCCGACCACGGCGAGATCCGCGGAGACACCATCCACGGCACCTACGACTCGTCTCGCAAGGTGATCGCCGACCTGGAGCAGCTGGGTATCTCCTATGACGATGTGGTCGCCGTGCTGGAAGATGAGGGTGTGGCGAAGTTCGCCGCGTCCTGGAAAGAGCTGGTCGAGACGGTCAAGGGCCAGCTCAGCAAGTAACAGCCCAGTTAGTTAATAGCGCTGTCGGGCCGGGTGCCCGGCGCTGCCTGATTGACGCCACGTAGCGGAGGAAGAAGAGAGTCGTGAGTGAGTCAGTGACGGCAGGGCCGGGCAACCTCGGTTCCGCGCCCGCCAACCCCCAGGCCAATCCGGACCAGCAGGCCGAGGAAAACCCGCTCCGGGATGCCCGGGACCGGCGGATCCCCCGGGTGGCCGGGCCGTGTGTGCTGGTCATGTTCGGCGTGACCGGCGACCTGGCCCGGAAGAAGCTGCTGCCGGCCCTGTACGACCTGGCCAACCGCGGGCTGCTGCCGCCGGGCTTCTCGCTGGTCGGCTTCGCCCGGCGGGACTGGGAGGACGAGGACTTCGCTCAGCTCACCTACGAGGCGGTCAAGGAGCACGCCCGGACCCCGTTCCGGGACACCGTGTGGCGCCAGATGATGGAAGGCATCCGCTTCGTCCAGGGCGAGTTCGACGACGACGCCGCCTTCGACACGCTGGCCAACTGCGTGCGGGCCCTGGATACCGAGCGCAGCACCGGCGGGAACTACGCGTTCTACCTGTCCATCCCGCCCAAGGCGTTCCCGACCGTGGTGCAGCAGCTCAAGCGGTCCGGCCTGTCCGACCCGGACAGCTACACCCCGCCCGAGGGCCAGGAGGCCTGGTCCGACCGGCGGCCCTGGCGGCGGGTGGTGATCGAGAAGCCGTTCGGCCACGACCTGAAGAGCGCCCGCGAGCTGAACGACATCCTGAACGCGGTGTTCCCGCCCGAGTCGGTGTTCCGCATCGACCACTACCTGGGCAAGGAAACCGTCCAGAACATCCTGGCCCTGCGGTTCGCCAACACGCTCTACGAGCCGATCTGGAACCGTGGCTACGTGGACCACGTGCAGATCACCATGGCCGAGGACATCGGCATTGGCGGCCGGGCCGGCTACTACGACGGCATCGGCGCGGCCCGGGACGTGATCCAGAACCACCTGCTCCAGTTGCTCGCGCTGACCGCGATGGAAGAGCCGGTGGCCTTCGACGCCGACTCGCTGCGGGCCGAGAAGGAAAAGGTGCTGTCGGCCGTGCGGCTGCCCGCCGACCTGGCCACCGGGACCGCCCGGGGTCAGTACAGCGCGGGCTGGCAGGGCGGCAAGCAGGTCAAGGGCTTCCTGGAGGAGGACGGCATCCCCCAGGACTCCCGGACCGAGACCTACGCCGCGATCCGGCTCGGGGTCGGCACCCGGCGCTGGGCCGGCGTCCCGTTCTACCTGCGCACCGGCAAGCGGCTACCGCGCCGGATGAGCGAGATCGCGATCTTGTTCCAGCGGGCCCCGCACCTGCCGTTCGCGGCCACCGACACCAAGGAACTCGGGCAGAACGCCCTGGTCATCCGGGTCCAGCCGGACGAAGGGGTGACCGTGCGGTTCGGCTCCAAGGTGCCGGGCTCGGCCATGGAGGTCCGCGACGTGAACATGGACTTCGCCTACGGCGAGTCGTTCACCGAGTCCAGCCCGGAAGCCTACGAGCGGTTGCTGCTCGATGTGCTTATCGGCGACCCGCCGCTGTTCCCGCGCCAGGAAGAGGTCGAGCTGTCCTGGCGCATCCTCGACCCGATCGAGAACTTCTGGGCCGAGTACACCAAGCCGGACCCGTACCCGGCCGGTACCTCCGGGCCCGCGTCGGCCGACGCGCTGATGGCCCGGGACGGCCGGGCCTGGCGCCGTCTCTAGCCGCGCACCGACCGGGAGCCAGGAGAAGCAACGATGACGATCGACCTGACCGACACCAGCACCGGCGCGATCGCCGAGGCGCTGACCGACGCCCGCACCCGTCTCGGCGGGGCCGCCCTGGGCATGGTGCTCACGCTGGTTGTGGAGACTGACGAGGCCGCCCAGTACGACGCGATGCGGGCCGCCAACCAGGCGGGCCGGGAACACCCGTGCCGGGTACTGGGGGTCATCACCCGCCGCCCCAACGCCGAATCGCGGCTGGACGCCGAGATCCGGGTCGGCGAGGGCAGCCCCGGGGAGACCGTGCTGCTGCGCATGTACGGCCCGCTGGGCCAGCACGCGGACTCGGTGGTGGCGCCTCTGCTGGTGCCGGACGTGCCCGTGGTGACCTGGTGGCCGGGGCGGCCGCCGGGCGCGCCGTCGGAGAGCCCGCTGGGGGCCCTGGCCCAGCGGCGGGTCACCGACACCGCGTTCGAGGACGAGGCCCAGCACGTGCTGAGCACCCTGGCCCGGAGCTACAAGCCGGGCGACACCGACTTCAGCTGGAGCAGGCTCACCCCCTGGCGCACGCTGCTGGCGGCCACGTTCGATGTGCCGCACCCCCGGGTGACCCGGGCCGAGGTGCTGGCCGAGGCGGGCAATCCGAGCGGCGACATCCTGGCCGCCTGGCTGTCGGTCCGGATTGGCATCCCGGTCGACCGCGGCGTGTCGGCTGGCCCCGGCATCACCGACGTCAGGTTCGACACCGAGCGCGGCCAGATCGGCATCTCCCGGCACGATGGCCGCACCGCCACCTTGTCCCGGACCGGTGAGCCGGACCGAAGGGTGGCCCTGCACCGCCGGGACCAGGCCGAACTGCTGGCCGAGGAACTGCGCCGCCTGGATCCCGACGACGTCTACGCCGAATCGCTGGAGTGGCTGTTCAACGACCGGCGCACCGACGGCGAGGGCGACACGTTCACGCTGGCCGCCCCCTCGACGGCCCAGATCGCGAAGAACGTGGCCGCCGAGCAGGCCGCGACCGGCTACCCGGTCGACGAGCCCGCCGCGGGCGACGAGCCGGCCCCGCAGGACGCCGACGCCGCCGCCACCGAGTCCATGAACGCTGATGAGGGGGAAACGGGCGTGGAAGCCGAGCAGGAGATTCAGCAGTCATGAGCACGCCCGAAGTCATCATCCACCGGGACGCCGGCCTGCTGGCCAAGGCGGCCGCGGCCCGGCTGGTCACCCGCCTGGTCGACGCGGTGACCACGCGCGGGTCCGCGTCGCTGGTCCTGACCGGCGGCGGGATCGGCACCGCGGTCCTGGCCGAGCTGGCCGCCGCCCCGGCCCGGGACGCGGTGGACTGGCGGCACGTCGACATCTGGTGGGGCGACGAGCGGTTCGAGCCCGAGGGCTCCCCCGAGCGGAACGAGACCGGCGCCCGCGGGGCCCTGCTCGACCACGTGGACGTGGATCCGGCCCGGGTGCACCCAATGGCGCCGTCCAACGGCCCGGACGGGGACGACCCGGAGGCGGCCGCCGACCGCTACGCGGATGAGCTGGCCCGGGCGGCCAAGCCGGAGGACCACGGCCCGGTCCCGTCGTTCGACATCATGCTGCTCGGCATCGGCCCCGAGGGCCACGTCGCCTCGCTGTTCCCGGAGATGCCCGCGCTGTACGACGAGCGCTCGGTGGTGGCGGTCCGCGGCGCGCCCAAGCCACCGCCGACCCGGATCTCGCTGACGTTCCCGGCGATCACCGCCGCCCGGGAAGTCTGGATCCTGGCTGCGGGCGCGGAGAAGGCGGGCGCGGTGTCGCTGGCGCTGGCCGGCGACGTCGGCCCCAAGCAGGTCCCGGCGGTGGCCGCCCGTGGCCGCCAGCGCACGCTGTTCCTGCTCGACACGGAGGCGGCAGCCAAGGTGCCCTCAGGCATCGAACGCACCCACGGCCACTAGTGCTCGCCCCGGGGCGCCCAGCCCCCGGGGGGCCCGGGCCGGTCAGCTGCTGGCGGGGGCGTGTTCCTCGTCCTGCTGGCGGGCCGCCACGGCCACGGCCACGGCCTTGCGGGAGCGGCGTGGCTCCCGGGTGCAGGCCAGCCCGGCGGCCAGGCAGGCCGCGGGCACGGCGGCCAGCACGTAGCGGTAGCTGAAGCCTGAGGTCATCGGGGGCAGCACCACCAGCACCAGGCCGACCGCCCACGGCAGCAGGGTGACGCCGCCCCAGCGCCGCCACCGGAGCAGCACGCCGCCCAGTCCGATGGCCAGGATCGCCCCCAGCATGGTCCCGCGCAGGTAGAACACATCCTGGTAGCCCTGGATGATGCTGGACCAGGGCTTGACCACCGTCGGCTGGCCCTCGGTCGGGCCGCCGTACTCGATCAGCGCGGCCTTGTCCTCGGGGTAGTAGTTGGCCCACCAGGGCATGGGGTCCGCGGTGGCCCGGAACCGGTACGACGGCCCGGAGCCGGTCAGGTCAGACTGGCTGCGGTCCCAGGTGAACGTGTGCATGGTGTCGTCCCACACGTCCGCCACGTAGTCCCCGGGCTGGGCCAGGATGGCCGTCTTGGCGAACTTGCCGGCCAGGCTGTTGGCCTGCTCGGTGAAGTTGTTGCCCTTGGTCAGCCGGTACAGCGGCGTGGTCGTGTCCCACAGGTATTCCTGAGAGCTGGGCCGCAGGGACGGCGGTTTGGGGTCGCACAGAACCCTCAGGTCACTGGCCAGGTTGGGCATCTTGGCGCACTGGGCGAACGTGCTGACCCGGCTGTACAGGAACGTGCCGCTGGAGGTGTCCAGGGCGTACTGGCCGTAGAAGGTGTGATACCAGGCCATGTAGCCGGCGATCGGCAGCAGGCCGACGACCAGCATGGCCGCGATGCGCTTCCAGTTCACCCGGCGGGCCAGCAGCAGGACGGCCACCACGATCAGCAGCGGCTCCCCCACGGCCCGGACGATGGCCGCGAAGCCGATCACCAGGCCCACGATCGCGCAGGTGAGCAGCGACGGCTGGTCCGACCAGCACAGCGCCACCAGCGCGGCCGTGATCAGGAAGGTGAACAGCACGTCCGACATGACCATGTGCTCCAGCAGGAGCTCGTACACGTCGAACAGCACCGGCAGCGCGGGCAGCGTCGCACCCCACCAGGGCAGCCCGCGCCGGCGCAGTACCGCGTAGATGCCCACCCCCATGGCCAGCCCCAGCAGGGCCTGCAGGGCCGCGACCAGGGTCAGGCTGCGGAATGGCAGCAGTAGCCAGAGCACCAGCGGGTACCCGTTGGACCGCACCACGTCGGGAGTCTTGGTGACCGCGTCGGTGACGTAGTTGTAGGAGTCGTTGAACCACAGGATCGGCGGGTAGCCCAGCATGACCACGAGCCGGAGGGCCACGGCCAGGGCGAGCACGATCACGAACCAGCGATGCGCCGCGATCAGCCGTCCGGCCCAGCGGACGGGCGCGCCAGCCCGGCGCACGGGCACGGGCAGCCGTCCCCGAGCGGTCGCATCAGCCAACAGGTCTCCCGTTGATCACGTGACGTGTCGCGTGGCGTCACTTCCGGGTAACCCCCGGGTTGACATCCGGTCCGTAAATCACCGGCCGGCGCGGTGGGCCCGCAGTCTCCATACGACCACCGATTCCCGCTGCCGACGCTACTAGATTTGGCCGCCGCGGGTCGCATGCAGGTTCGATTCTGTGCGCTTATTCAGCAAACGCCCAGGTGTTATGACCGACAGCACACTGGAGGTGAACTTTGCGCGATATCTCGGCTATCCCCGGTTTACCGGTCCGCTGGGTGCCCGTCACCGTTCGGCGACTGTAACGACGATTGCGGGGGTTTCGGGTCGGATGGGCGGCGACGGCGCCAGCCGAAGAGCCGCACCGAGATAAGGCAGAGCATGACAATCGGGATCACCACCGCCGAGGTGTGGGCGGCGGCCGCGATGACCAGCCACACCAGCGCGATCGGCAGCAGCGGGATGAATGGGGGCCGGTAGGACTGCGGCCGGGGCGGCCCGACCATCTCCGGCTGGGGCCCGGCCGGCTGGAGGTCGGCGCCCAGCTTGGGCTCGGCCGGCAGGTCCTCGGTCAGCGTGCGCAGGTCGCCCCAGGTCTTCGAGGCGTAAGCCGACGTGGTCCGCTCGTCGAACTCGTCCAAGGTCAGCCGGCCAGCCGTGAACGCCTCCCGGAGCACCTCGACCGTGCTTTCCCGGTCGTGATCGGATGCACGAATCCCGCCGTCTGACGTCATATCCCGGGCCTTCCCGTAGCTCGACCCATGTAACAAATAAGCATACCCGCTGCTTGGCCGGACGTCAGTGTGGCCTGTGCCGCAGCGTGGGGGTCCGGGCGGCTCGTCGCTAAGATCACCGCATGCCACCCGTTGCGCGGTTTCGCGCCCCTGAGGGCCATCTCATCGTGTGCGGCGACGACATGCTGGCGTTCCGCGTGACCCAGGAACTCACCACCCGGTACCGGGAGCGGGTCACCGCCGTCCTGCCGTCCAAGCGGCAGGGCCTGGGCCCGGACATCGACCGGTTGCCCGGGACCCGGGTCATCGAGCGGACCGAGCTGACCAGCCAGGCGTTCACCGACGCCCAGATCACCTCGGCCCGGGCGCTGGCCCTGCTGCGCCAGGACGACGTGGGCAACTTCCACGCCGCCCTGCGGGCCCGTGAGCTGAACCCCGACATCCGGCTGGTGCTGGCGGTGTTCAGCCCCGGCCTGGGTGAGCAGGTCCGCGCGTTCTTCCCGGACTGCGCGGTGCTGGTCGGCACCTCGATGTCGGCCCCGTCGTTCGTGGCCGCCGCTTTAGGAGAGCCGGCTCCGAGCCACGTGCGGGTGTCCGGGAAGACCCTGTACGTGACGCTGCGCGGCGCGGCCGACCCGGCCCAGGTCCTGTGCGGGCTGGCCTCCACCACCGCCCAGGGGCCGGTGCTGATGCCGCCCGACGGGCAGAACGCCGATGACCTCGTGCTGGCCATCGCGGACGGGACACCTCGCGATCCGCTGCGCCGCCGCGACCCGCTGGGCACGGTGCTGCGCAAGCTGCGCGGGCTGCTCTGGCACAAGCTCGGCTTGGGCTTCGCCGTGCTGTTCGCGGTCCTGGTGGCCGGGTTCTGCCTGCTGGTCGCGGCCACCGGCTACGCCTGGACGACGGCGCTGTACCTGACCATGCTGGACGCGGCGGGCGCGGCGCTGACCAACCCGGCCGCGGGCGGCGCCGAGAAGGTGGCGCAGGTCCTGCTCACGTTCGACGGCCTGGTGTTCGTGCCGTTCGTGACCGCCCTGGTGGTCGGGGCCCGCCTGACCGGCTCGATCCGGTCCCGGGCGCCCGCCACCAGCGGTCACGTGATCGTGGTCGGCCTGGGCAACGTGGGCACCCTGGTCGTGGCCCAGCTGCACGACCTGGGGGTGCCGGTGGTGGCCATCGACCGTGACCCGAAGGCGCCCGGGGTCGCGTTCGCCCGCCGGCTGGGCGTGCCTGTGGTCACCGGCGAGGTCCACCAGGAGGAGACGCTGCGCGCGGCCAGCCTGCGGTCGAGCATCGCCCTGGTCTCGGTGACCAGCAGCGACGAGGTCAACCTGGAGGCGGCGCTGCACGCTCGCGCGCTCCGGGCCGATCTGCGCATCGTGCTGCGGCTGTACGACGACGACCTGGCCGAACGGGTCCAGAAGATGGTCGGCAACACGGTCTCCCGCAGCGTGTCGTACCTGGCCGCGCCGGCCTTCGCCGCCGCCATGCTGGAACACCAGGTGCTGCGGACGATCCCGGTCGGCCGGCACGTCCTGCTCATCGCCGACGTCCAGGTCGAGCCAGACGCGGAACTGGCCGGCCAGCCCATCGAAGCGGCCCAGCATCCGGGCCAGGCGCACATCCTGGCCGTCCGGCGCCACAACACCGACAGCTTCGACTGGTCTCTGGACCTGGACTACCGGATCGAGCCCCACGACCGCCTGCTGGTGCTGGCCACCCGGGCTGGCCTGGGCCAGACCCTGGCCCGCAACCGGCCGCTGGCCACCTTAACGCCGAAATTACCGGCGACCCTGTGCAATCGACCAACAAATGATTTCTGGCCAGCCGGGCCATATCGTTACCCGGCGCGGGAAACACGTCGCTCCGGGGTATCGCGAACCAGGGGCCGGCAGCGTTACGCTCAGTGCGGATCTTCCGTCTGGTTCTGCTGAGCCAGGTGAGGATCGAGAAAAGGGATACGGCGGTGCCGCCAGAGAGTGTGATCGTGCCGTCCTGGGGCAGCGCGCGTCCCTATTGATATGGCCGCCCGGTAGCCCGCGGCCCCGGCCGCCGGGCAGGACGCGCCGTCCTTCTCCAGGAGGGATCTCCGTGAGCGTCAACGATGATCGCATCACCGCGGCAGGCGAGCGCGCCGCAACGGCCGAGGCGGCGGTATCGCCCATCGCCGACCCGGCCCCGCTCGGTCTGGCCGCTTTCGCACTGACCACTTTCCTGCTGTCGGCTGCCAATGCGGGCTGGATGTCAAAGGCCAGCGGAAACGCCTGGCTGGGTTATGCCTTCGCCTATGGCGGGTTCTGCCAGCTGCTGGCCGGCATGTGGGAATTCCGGAACAAGAATGTATTTGGTGCCACCGCGTTCGCCAGCTACGGCGGTTTTTGGATCGGCCTCGGGCTATGGGCTCAGCTAGTCGCTCCCTCCGTCATCGGCAAGCCTGCGTTCAACCATGATCTGGGCTGGATCCTGCTCGCGTTCGCCATCTTCAACACCTACATGCTGCTGATGAGCACGCAGGTGACCCTGGCGGTGTTCGGAGTCTTCCTGACCCTGGAGATCACCGAGATCGTGCTGCTGGTCGGTGGCTTCCTCAACCAGGGCTTTGGTCACGGCGCGACCGAAGTCGGTGGTTACATCGGCATCGTCACCGCTCTCGTCGCCTGGTACACCTCGGCGGCCGGCGTCGCCAACGGGCTGCCCGGCCCGATCAAGCTGCCGGTCGGCCGCCCCCTGCTCGCCTAGCTGACCCGGGGCAGTAGTCCCTCTCAGGCTCCCGCTCCCGTAACGCCACCGGTCCCGGAGACAATCTCCAGGACCGGTGGCATGTGCGGGGGCGGCCCGGACCTCGTTCCCGGTCCCGGTACCGTGGGCGGGACAGTTTTCGCCCCACGGGACAGCAAGGAGGGCCGCCGAGCGTGGTGCGGATCGACCAGCGACAGTACGACCTACACGAGCTGAGCGTCCAGATGGCCCGGGTGAAAGAGAAGACGCGACCGTGGAAGGAGGCGATCGCCCTCGTGGTGGCGATCGCCGCCGCCGTCGTGTCCCACAACGCAGGGGACATCTTCCACCAGCTGTCGCAGCAGACGATCAGTCAGCTACCCACGATCATCGCCTACGCGCTGGCCGTGGTGTTCTGCGTGCTGGCCATCATCGCGGTGCTCGGCACCTCCGGCAAGGTCCGCAACTTCCTGGCTCCGCGCCTGGGCTCGGCCCACGCGGCCATCGTCCGCTACGCCATTCTGCTGGTCGGCATCATCATCGTGCTGGTGCTGACCCTGCAGTTGTGCCGGGTGCCCGTGGGGCAGCTGGTGGTGGGCGGCGCGCTGACCAGTGTGCTGCTCGGTATCGCGGCCCAGCAGTCGCTGTCCAACATCTTCGCGGGCATGGTCCTGCTGCTGTCCCGGCCCTTCCATGTCGGTGACCACATCCTGCTCCGGGCCGGGGCTCTGGGCGGTGAGCTGAAGGGCACGGTGACCGAGATCGGCATCACCTACATCCGCCTCGACACCGGCGACTCGGTGATGTCGGTCCCCAACTCCCAGGTCCTGGCGGCCGCGGTCGGCCCCGTCCCCCCGGAGTCCGGCGAACCGGAGCCCGATCCTCCCCCGGCCCCCGAAGCCGAGAACCCGGCCACCCGTCCCCCGGGGACCGGCGCCCACGTCTGACGGTGCTGGCCCCACGGGTCTGAGCACCAAAAAGCCCCCGCGCGCTGGTAGCGCGCGGGGGCCTTGCTGGCTTAACGGCCGGTGCGGTGGTCGCCTCCTCGGCGAGTCGCACAACGCGGCTCCAGCCAAACGGTATTCCGCGAAGGCATTTTTGGATGCGGCCCGGGGCACTCAGCCGCACCGACCGAAGATTAGGAACGCACCACCCGTCCCCACTGTTCCCCGATCCCGGATTTTCTCCGAGCTTTCTGCCTGAGCTTCCTAGCGGGCCTGCTAGCCGGCCCGCTCCGCGATGCCCGGATAGCTGACGATCAGACCGGCTTCGTCGTAGACCAGCCGGGCGGTGAAGCCGAAGGCGGGGGCGGCGTAGTCGTAGCCGAGCCGGTCCTCCTGGCCGGGGCGGCGCCGGTAGACCTGCTCCAGCCGGTCCGTGGCCACGGTGGCGGCGCGGACGTAGGCGGCGGGCGCATCGGCCCGGGCACCCGGGGCCAGGTCCAGCCGGTGCACGGGCAGCGTGTTGGTCATGGCCGAGGACTCCAGGTCCACGTCCAGGCAGCCGTCGAGGTGGGGGGCGGGCTGGCCGTCGATGAGCCAGTGACCGGCGCCGTCGGCCCGCAACTCGGTGGCGTGGGACCCGGTCACCGTGGTGGCTGTGATGCGCGCCCGGCGGGTGGCCCAGGCCGCGTCGGCCTCGATCCGGTAGCTGACCACCCAGGTCTGGCTGTCTTCGCGGGCGGTGGTGGTCCCGTCGATCCGCCAGCCCGGCGCCTGGCCCGCCGCGGGCTCCAGGGCCCGGAAGTACGCCACCTCGAAGCCGACGCGGGCGTCGCGGTGCCGCCAGCACGCGGTGGCCGGGAAAGCGTGGAGCGGCATCGGGCCAGTGTCACACAGCCCGCTGGTTGGTGGCCGCGGTGATGTGCTCGAACAGGCCCGGCTGGATGCGGGTGCGCACGCCCTCGGCCCAGGGCTCGTCGACGCCGTCGACGTCGAGGGCGGCGGCCGAGTTGAGCAGCATGCCGAAGGCCAGGAACGACTTGACCGTCACCGGGTCGAGGCCGGAGACGCCGGCGATCGTGTCCCACATCCGGGCCACCCGGGCCCGGACCAGATCGCGGACCTCGGGGTCGCCGCAGGCGGCCAGGCCCTGCAACTGCAGCATGAGCGTGGTGCGGTCGGCCAGGGCCTCGTAGTACCGGGCCCCCATCCGGGTCAGCGCGTCCAGGCCCCGGGCCGCGCCCGCCGCCTCGGCCATGCCGTCGCTGAACCGGTCGAAGGCCGCGCCGGCCAGCTCCAGGAACAGCGCCTTCTTGGTCCCGAACATGCGGAACACGTAGGCCTGGGTGATGCCGGCCCGGTGCGCGATCGCATCGATCGACGCCCCGTGCAGCCCGTGGTCGGCGAACTCATCAGCGGCGATCCCCAGCACCTGGGACCGGCGTTCCGGTCCGCTCATCCGCGTAGCCATGGGACATAGATTACTAGTTACTAACTACTTACTTATGGCTTATCGTGGCGGGATGAGCGATGACAACTGGAACGGCCTGGCCGACTTCTTCGCCGATGAGGCGTACGCCACCGTGAAGGGGCGCGTCCGCTCCTACGTGATGCACCAGCAGTTGCTGGAGCATCTGCCCCCGCCGCCGGCCCCGGTGCTCGACGTCGGCGGGGGCGCGGGGCACCAGTCGTTCCCGCTGGCCCAGGCCGGGTACGAGGTGACCTTGCTCGACTCCTCCGCAGGCATGCTGGACAAGGCCCGGCTGCGGCTGCAGCGGCTGCCGGCCGGGGTCCAGGGCCGGGTGTCGTTCGTGGCGGCGGACGGCCACCAGGCCGACGAGGCGGTGGGCGGCCGCCGGTTCGCAGCCGTGCTCTGCCATGGCGTGATCGGCTATCTGGAGGACCACGAACCGGTGGTGGCCCAGGTGTGCCGGTGCGCGGCCGACGGCGGCCTGGTGTCGATCATGGCGGGCAACGCCCACGCGGCCGCGGTCCGCCCGGCCCTGGAGCAGCGCTGGGACGACGCACTGACCGCGTTCGACGCCCGGACCGAGATCGGGGTGCTGGGCCTGCCGACCCGGTCGGACACGCCGGAGGAGCTCAGCGACCTGATCCGGCGCCACGGTGTGGAACCCTTGGACTGGTACGGCGTCTGGCTGTTCACCGACTGGCTCGACTACGCCGGCGTCGCCACCGACCCCACCGACGCCAAGCAGGTGGCCGCGGCCGCCGCCGTCGAACTGGAAGCCAGCCGCCGCGACCCCTACCGCCAGCTCAGCCGCATCTTCCACCTGATCGGCCGCAAAGGATGAGCGACATCCCCGAGCGCTGGACCCAGGCCCGCGTCTACCCCGACATGTGGACGGACCCGGACCAGGACCCCCGCAACAGCGACGGCGTCAGCCCCGACGGCGAACTGGCCACCCTGCGGGACTACGTCCGCGGCTACCGCCTGACCCTGCTGATGAAGTGCGAGGGCCTGGACCCGGGGCAGCTGGCGCGCCGCTCGGTCCCGCCCTCCACTTTGTCCCTGCTGGGCCTGGTCCGCCACCTGGCCGAATGTGAGCGCGGCTGGCGCGCCTGGATCACTCCTGACCACCCGGAGCCGACCCTGTACGGAGACGGCGACGCCGCCTTCGACCACGCCGAACCCGACCAGACCCTGGTCGAGGCGGCCTTCACCGACCTGACCCGCGAGCAGTCAGCCACCGATGACCTGCTGGCTGCCTATCCCGACCTGGGCACCCGGGTCGGCCACCAGGGCATCGCCATCCGCGAGGTCTGGGTCCACCGCATCGAGGAGTACGCCCGCCACTGCGGCCACGCCGACCTCCTCCGCGAACGCATCGACGGCCGCGTCGGCCAGTAGCCCCACCCGCCCCAGACCCGAATCAGTGACCTTCGGTAAAAGCAGACAGCACAGAAAACGGCGGGCCGAAGGCCGTCGGCGGTATGTGGACACGGTGGGAGGGCAAACACCTACGGCGGGCCGAAGGCCGTCGGCGAGCAGTGGCGCGGCGGCCGGGCCACGCGGGGGTTCCGGGGGTCGTCCCCCGGGCTAACACCGAAAAGCCGAAATGGGAGCAAGCATGGCTTGTGACCATACTGCTCCCATCGGCGTTCGATACGGTGGTCGCCTCTTTGGCGAGTGGCACGACGCGGCTCCAGCCGAACGGTATTCCGCGAAGGCGTTATTGGTTGCGGCCCAGGGCACTCAGCCGTACCGAACGTCTATTGGAACGCGGGCGCAGGGCTCCGTGTTCCCAGTCTGGCGGGAATCTCAGGTTCTCGAGGGACGCCCCCGGTGACGGTTGGGCTCGGGGTCGGGCGGGCTGCTGTACGGGTGTGAGCCGCCGCGGGCCTCGTCCGGGTAGTTGGACTGGAACGGGTCGTCGGCGTAGCGGTAGCCGTCAGGCTCGCGGGCCGGGTAGCCGCCGGATGGCTCGTGGGGCGTGAACGACGGCTGCCGGTAACTCCCCGAGCCCAGCGGGTCGTCACCCCAGCGGCGGTCACCGGAGTAGGGGGCGGCTGAGCGGCCCTGGTCCCGGTAGTTGGGGCTGGTCAGCGGGTCGTCCTGGTAGCTGCCGCCGTTGCGCGGCTCGTCCCGGTAGACCGGGGCCGAGGACGCCGGGGAGGGCGTGTACCCGGGCACCGGGTAGCTGCCTGAGCCGCGGGGGTCGTCGCTCCAGTGGTGCTCGCCGCTGTCCCGGTGCGAGAACGAGGAGCGGCCCGCGTCCCGGTAGCTGGGACTGGTCAGCGGGTCCTCGCGGTAGACGGGAGCGGGCGCCGGAGCCAGCGGAGCCGGGGGCTGGGCCCGGTAGCTGCCGGAGGCGACCGGGTCCTCGCGGAACGCGGGCTCGGGGTAGGGCTGCGGGCCAGAGGAGCGCTGGCCGGCGGCCGGTGCGTCGCGGTCCCCGAAGTCGGGCCGGCGGAACTCGCCGGTGACCGGGGCCATGTGCTGGCCGGTGGCGTACTCCGGGAAGGGGGTCACCGAGCCCTCGCCGGCCCCCAGGGCCGGGTGGCCGCCGGTGGCGGTGACGCTGTCGCCGCCGGGCAGGCCCGCGCCGCGCGGACCGCGCTGCAGGGCCTCGACCATGCGGGACAAGTCGTCGATGGGAAGCCGGAATGTACCGGTGCAGGTACCCCCCTGCCAGATGCTGAACACCGCGACGCCAGTGTCGGAGTACCAGCTCAGACGCATGCTGCGCGAGCTGCCGCGCACGTCGAAGAAAACTTCGCCGAGACGGGGCAGAGGGGCTGCGTCGGAGGCGGACATGGATGCCATGGTGGCCCCGGACCCTGCCTTTGTCCAGTTCGTTGCCGGACTTGGTGCAGCGGCGCGGAAACTGCTGAGTCGTGATGAACCGAATTACCTACCCCGCCTGCGCGGGCGCGGGTCCAAGTGGCATGATTAATGCCTGGCTCGTCAAGCGCCGTCGTCACGAACATTGAACGAGGGGATTCGTGACGGTCGCGGGCCCGTCCGGCCCAAGCTGTCTCAACGCAGCCTTGTGACGCAAGCTACGCCGTTATCCCAGGTGCGTGCGCTGCCCCCATGCGGGCAGGCCCCAACCACGGGAACAGAACGGCGATAGTACGCGTTGCATGTACGAACGGGCGGGGTAGCAGTGCGCCGCCCGCGCCAGCCGTGTGTTAGAAGCCTGACCTAATGATGTCCTGTAAGCAAGTTTAAGAAACCATTAGAGGTGATTGGTCCCATGTCCCAGGTGCGTCGGCAGTCGGCTGTGCTTCCCCGGCCCAATTGGGGCTGGCAGGATGACGCCGCGTGCCGTGAAGAG
>DASXJM010000248.1:0-8504 GCA_036497405.1 Streptosporangiaceae bacterium
ACACTCAGTGGGACTTCGCCGAGTTCACCTACAACGACGCCCAGGTGTTCGCCAACATCAGCATGGTCGACTTCGTCTGCATGCCGATCGGCCTGGGCCTGACCGACTCGTCGGGTGGCCAGCAGACCGTGCAGGGCCTGCCCAACGGCGGCCTGGACGCCGTGTGCTCCGGGCTGACCGCCCAGGCCAACGCGGACGGGCAGGGCTGGGATCAGCTCATCGTGACCAGCGGTGGCCAGAACCTGCGCGCGCTCAGCCCGACCAACGGCATCGTGATGAACTCCTCACTGTTCAGCGGCTACTACGACAGCTACGTGAACCAGGTCTACTCGAAGTACTCCTCGGCCACGCTGTCGGTCGCCACCCCGGCGTCCTACGGCACCGTGACCGGCCAGGTGAGCGGGGGCCAGCTGACGTTCAGCGGCGTCGGCTCGTTCGGGCCGCCGTCCGCGGCCGACATCTTCGGCTGCAACAGCGGCCCGTTCAGCCCGGCCGGGATGAGCGGCGAAATGCTGGCCATCCTGCCCCGGCTGGCCGCCGCGTTCAACCGCAGCACGCTGCTGATCGACTCCAGCCAGCCGGACGGGGAGAACCCGGACGACTACTACGCCAACGCGACCACCAACCACTACGCGCGGCTGGTCCACGCCACCTCCCAGGACCACCGCGGCTACGCCTTCCCCTACGACGACGTGGCCCCAACCGGCGGCGCCGACCAGTCGGGCGCGGTGTCCAGCGGCAGCCCCAGCCTGCTCACGGTCACCCTCGGCTCGGTGCACTGAGATCCCGGCGGGCGGTGACCGCGACCACGGTCACCGCCCGGCCAGCCGGACGCGGCCGGTAGGACGCGGTCCGTTTGACAAGGCTCATAACATCGCCGGGTGGGTAAGCCGACCGAGAGCCGCACGGCGAGCGAGAGCCTGCCGCCGACCTGGTCCGGGGCGCTGCGGACCTGCCTGACCGAGCCGGACTGGTGGGCCGACGAGCTGCGGGGACTTCAGGTGATCCGGGACCTGACCGCCCTGACGTTGCCCAGCACCCTCCCTGGCTACCGGACCGTGCCGGGAACCCGCAGTCCCCGCTGGGACTGGCCGGGGCACGCCCTCGTGCACCGGACGGCCACCGTGCACCAGGGTGTGAGCCTGTTCGGCCCGGTGGTGATCGGGCCCGGCTGCGAAGTCGGGCCGCACGCCTCGATCTTCGGGCCGACGGTGGTGCAGTCGAATGCTTATGTCGGCCCCAGTGCCGAAATCCGGCGCAGCCTGCTGCTGGCCGGGGCCGAAGTCTCGCACCTCAGCTTCGTCGGGCACTCGGTGATCGGGCGGAATGTGCGGTTGGGGGCGTTCTTCTGTTCGGCCGTTCGCAACCTGCGCCGGGGCACAGTGCATATCCTTCGTGCGGGCACGCTGGTCGACACCGGCGAAGAACGGCTCGGCTGTGTCATCGCGGACGGCACCGAGACCGGCGTGCACACCACGGTCATGCCCGGTCGGAGGGTCGTGGC
The DNA here is from genome assembly GCA_036497405.1 of Streptosporangiaceae bacterium. GTDB lineage: Bacteria > Actinomycetota > Actinomycetes > Streptosporangiales > Streptosporangiaceae > Bog-532. The sequence continues at coordinate 1,505 of DASXJM010000248.1, forward strand.
CAGTCCGGTGGTGGCCGCGCACTCGGTGGTGATCAAGAACTGCTGATCCGGTGACCGCTGACACGCGTGCCGTGATGAATTTGTTGTGAACCGAGTTATCAGGCTTAACTAAGGAACCCGATACTGGATAAACGGCAATTGCGGTCAATGTCCTTCTGTACCGCGCGTGGAACCTTATGATACTTTGCGACATTACTACTCAGAGGTCCCACTTGAAGCCTTGGAGCTGTTGGTCAGGGAAGCGGACCGGACCGGCCGACCTGACGATTTCCCGGGACAAGCCTCTTTCGAATCACCGATAATCCGGAAGGCCCTGCCATGAACCCTGCGTGCGTGATCAGTGACTGAGGACCAGACGGCTGCGGCCCAGCCGATGACGTGGCTCGACCGGTACCTGATGGCCTACCGGATCCGGGTGGCCGTGCGGGAGCTGCCCAAGAACGGTCGCCTGCTGGACATTGGAACGCACGATGGCACCCTGTTCCGCGAGACCGGTGCGACCGGGGTGGGCATCGACCCTGAGCTGATCGACGTACCGGCGCCGGACGGCGTGACCATGATCAAGGGCTTCTTCCCCGGCGACCTGCCGCAGCAGGACAAGCTGTTCGACGCGGCCACCGCGCTGGCCGTGACCGAGCACATCCCGGAAGAGGAGCTGGCCACCTGGGCCAAGTCGCTGGCCGGGATGATGGCCCCCGGCGGTGCCATGGTCATCACGGTCCCGGCGCCCACGGTGGACAAGATCCTGCACCTCCTCATCGCCCTGCGGCTGATCGCGGGTATCGAGGCGCACCAGCACCACGGGTTCAAGCCCCAGGACCTGGAAACGATCTTCACCGCCCCGCAGTGGCGGCGGCGCAAGCACCGGCGCTTCCAGCTGGGCCTCAACCACCTTTACGTGTTCGAGCGCACCAAGGACTGAAGCGGCACCGCCGGGTCCAGCATCGCGCTGATCGCGCGCAGCCTGGCATCCAGCCCGGTGCGGTCCCGCCGGTTGTAGACCGGTCCGGTGGCGTCGGTCAGCAGGACCCGCGCCGCCGCGACCCCGGCCGCGGCCACCGGCAGCGGGGCCTGCAGGTGACCGGCCAGCTCGCGGACCTCGGCCGCGGCGGCCATGATCCGGCCCCGGCAGAGCAGAGCCCGGGGCCGGCTCGGCGGTCCGTCCGCGGCCACCGCCAGCAGCCGCTCCCAGTTCCTGGCCAGCTGGCGGCGATGGCGCAGCGTGACGATCTGCTGGGCGCGGACCGCGAGCAGACGGCCGGCCTCCGGGGCCTGGCCATCGGCCAGCCGGCGGTCCAGCGACGTCCCGAGCAGCCGGGCCAGCAGCCGGTCCGCGACCCGGGCCCGGTGAGCAGCCCACGGCGCCGGCTCGGTACCCACGAGAACAGTGCGACCTGACATGCCTCCATCGTCGGCCGGCCACGGTCCCGACGGTAAGTGGCATTATTGACGGTATGCGCGACAAAGCTGCCAATGCCGCGGCCCGGTCCGTCGCCCTGATCGCCTACGACGGGGTGTCCCCGTTCGAGGTCGGCGTGGCCTGCGATGTCTTCGGCGGGGCCGACTACGCCGAGGAGTTCGGCGTCCCCTGGTACCAGCTGACCGTGTGCGCGGCCACGCCGTCGGTGCGGCTGGACGCGGGCCTGCGCATGGACGTGCCGGCCGGCCTGGACGCGGTGCGCACGGCCGGCACGGTGGTGGTGACGCCCACCGAGCAGCGCGATGAGATACCCGCGGCGGTATTCGAGGAGCTGCGGGCGGCCCGGGCCCGCGGCCAGCGCATCCTGTCCCTGTGCACCGGGGCGTTCATCCTGGCCGAAGCCGGGATCCTGGACGGCCAGCGGGCCACCACCCACTGGGCCGAATGCGCCGACCTGGCCGCGCGCTACCCGCAGGTCACGGTGGACCCGGACGTGCTGTACGTGGACGACGGCGACCTGCTCACCTCGGCGGGCAGCGCGGCCAGCATCGACCTGTGCCTGCACGTGGTGCAGCAGGACTACGGCAGCGAGGTGGCGGCCCGGCTGGCCCGCGACCTGGTGGTGCCCCTCTACCGCGAGGGCGGCCAGGCCCAGTTCATCGACACGCCGATCCCGGCGCTGGCCGACCACGGCCAGCACCTGTTCGCCGACACCGTGACCTGGCTGCAGGAGCACCTCGACCAGGAGGTGACCGTGGCCGACCTGGCCGGCCGGGCCGCCATGAGCCCGCGCACGTTCGCCCGGCGGTTCCAGGCCAGCACCGGCACCACCCCCTACCAGTGGATCGTCCGGGAACGGATCCGGCTGGCCCAGCGGCTGCTGGAGACCACCGACCTGCCGGTCGACACGGTCGCGGTCAAGACCGGCTTCGCCACCGCGGGCAACCTGCGCAAGCACTTCAGCCGGGCGGTACGGACCAGCCCGCACGCCTACCGGGACGCGTTCCGCGCCAGCTGAGCCGGGTCAGCCGCCCCCACCGAGGCGCGGCTAGTCGAACGGCGGCAGGCCCAGGCCGTCCCGGAGGACGTTTTCCACCCGTTCCAGCCGGTCATGGTCGCCGGCGCTGCCGGTGACGAAGCCGATCGAGTAGCCACCGGCCACGCTGCGGCCTCCGTAGCTGCCGCCCACGCCGCCCATCCCGTAGTCGTCCTCGTCGACCCCGAACCCGAGCCCCCACTCGACCTCACCGCCGAACACCCGGTCCACCCCCCGGATCTGCGGCGTGAGTGCCTCGGCCAGCAGCCCCGGGCCGAGCACGTCCCCCGCGGCCAGCGCCTCGTAGAACCCGGCCACGGCCCGGGCCGTGCCGTGGCCGTTGACCGCCGGCACCTCGGCCGCCCGCCAGGCCGCGCTGTTGACCACCGCGGGATCGAGAGCACCGGGCGGGTTGGTCATCGCCCGCCGGTACAGTTCGGGCCGCCCGGCCAGGCCCGCGGCCCGGAAGGCGTCGTCCAGGCCGGTGACGTCGGCGGTGCGGGCCTGCTCGGCCGGGGTCAGCCCGATCGCAAAGTCCAGGCCGCGCGGCCCGCAGATCTCCTCGCGCAGGTAGCGCCCGGGGGTGCGGCCGTCGACCCGGCGGATCAGCTCGCCGACCAGGTGCCCGTAGAACAGGGCCGATTCGCCGGGCGCGGTGCCCGGCGGCCAGGCCGGTTCCTGGGCGGCCAGCAGCCGGCACAGCCAGGACCAGTCCAGCAGCGCCTCGGCCGGCGCGGGCTGGTCCAGGGCCACCACCCCGGCCTGGTGCGACAGCACTTGGCGGACGGTGGCCGGGGCCCGGAACTCAGGCCAGTACCGCTGCATGGGCACGTCCAGGTCCAGCCGTCCCGCCTCGGCCAGGTGCAGCGCGCAGACCGCGACGAACGGCTTGCTGACCGAGTAGGGCTGGACCAGCGTGTCCTCGGCCCAGGGCCGGACCCGGTGCTGGTCCGCGTACCCGCCCCACACGTCGATGACCAGGCGGCCGTCGGACCAGACGGCCAGCGCGGCCCCGGTACCCGGCTGGGCCTCGATCAGGCGGGCGAACTCGTCGGCCACCGCGGCGAAGCGCGGATCCACCCGGCCCGGCGTGTCCACGTCAGGCCGCCGGGAGGGTGAGGGTCAGCTCGGCGCCCTGGCCGGGCTGGCTGCGCGCGGTCAGCGCCCCGCCGTGGGCCCGGGCCAGCTCGGCCGCGATGGCCAGCCCGATACCGCTGCCGGAGATCTGTTCGGCCCCGTGGCCACGCCAGAAGCGGTCGAAGATGTGCGGCAGGTCCGCGGCCGGGATGCCGACGCCGGTGTCGCTGACCCGGAGCACGGCGCCGGCCGGGCCGCGGCTGGTCTCGATGGTGATGGTGCCTCCCTGGGGCGTGAACTTCAGCGCGTTGGTCAGCAGGTTGGTGATCACCTGGTGCAGCCAGCGCTGGTCGGCCCGCACCGGCACCGGGGACAGGTTCCGGTCCAGGGTCAGGCCGGCCACCTCGAACCGCCGGGCCAGGCTGTCCGCGGCCGCGGCCGCGATCTCGGCCAGGTCCGCGGGCCGCAGGGCCAGTTGCAGGGCGGCGGCGTCGGCCGCGGCCAGGGTCTGCAGGTCATCGACCATCCGGGCCAGCCGCAGCACCTCATCGCGGAGGGAGGTCAGCTCGGCCGGGGTGGGCTCGGCCACCCCGTCCAGCAGCGCCTCGTGACCGGCCTGCAGCACGGCCACCGGCGTCCGCAGCTCGTGGGCCACGTCGGCCACCAGGTCCCGGCGCAGCTGGTCCTGCCGGTCCAGCGTGGCCGCCATCTGGTCGAACGCCATGGCCAGCTCGCGCAGCTCGCCCGGGGCCCGGATCCCGCCCGCCCGGACCGTGCGGTCGCCGCTGGCCATGGCCCGGGTCACCGCGATCAAGCGGGTGACCGGCCGGGTGATCCGCCGGGCCACGCCCAGGCCGATCAGCAGGGCCAGCAGCGCGGCCAGCCCGGCCGCGCCCGCGATGGCCCGCAACAGCGCGGTCTGCAGGCTCCGGTCGGCCGCCCCCAGCCCGGTGTCGGTGGAACGGACCACCACCTGGCCGATCCGCTGGCCGTGGACGGTGATCGGCGCGCGCGCCTCCGGCCCGGTGGCGGCGGGCACCCGGGGGGACGCGACCACCACGGCCCCGGACTGGTCCCGGATGGTGACAACCGCGCCGGTCCGCGTGGCCAGCTCGAGCACCGGGGACAGGTCGGCGGCCGACCAGTTGTCGTTGCGGTTCCAGGCGGCCCCGGCCGCGACCGCGATCGCGCTGGTCACGTTGGCGCGCTGCCGGTTGGCCAGGTCGGACACGTCGGCCGCGCTGAACGCCGCGATCAGGCCGGCCAGCAGTGCCACCGCCCCCAGGGCCACCCCCAGGAAGGCCAGGGCCAGCCGCAGGCCCAGGGTGTCCGACCGCCCCGGGCCCTGGCTAGTCATCGCGGCTCAGGCCCAGCCGGTAGCCACCGCCCAGCACGGTCTGCACGATCAGCGGCTGGGCCGGGTCGCTCTCGATCTTGCGGCGCAGGTTCTTCACGTGCGAGTCCACGGTGCGCTCGTAGCCTTCGAACTCGTACCCGCGGACCCGGTTGATCAGCTCGAACCGCGAGTAGACCCGGCCCGGGACGGTGGCCAGCGCGACCAGCACGCCCCACTCGGTCGGGGTCAGGCTGGCCACCTGGCCCCGCACCGTGACCAGCCGCTGGGGCTCGTCGATGATCAGCTCACCGGCCCCGAACCTGGTCACGCCCTGCTCGGCGGCGGGGCCGCCCCGGCGCAGGATGGCCTGCACCCGCAGGACCAGCTCGCGCGGGCTGAACGGCTTGGTCACGTAGTCGTCGGCGCCCAGCTCCAGACCGCGGATCCGGTCCTCCTCCGAGGTCTTGGCGGTCAGCATGAGGATCGGCGTGGCCGCGCCCGACCGCAGCTCACGGGCCACGGTCTCCCCCGGCACGTCGGGCAGCCCGAGGTCCAGCACGACCAGGTCCGGCGAAGCCTCGGCAGCCATGGTGATGGCCTCGGCCCCGGATCCCGTGGAGAGCACGGTGAACCCGGCCCGCTCCAGGTAGGAGCGCACGAAGTCACGCAGCTTGCGCTCGTCCTCTACGACCAGCACCGTCGCCATGACCTGGCACCGCCCTTCGTCTCCACACCGTCACCATGACAACTTCACCATGAGGTCAAAGCCACCGGGTCAACTGATCATGACAGCACTGGCAGCAAGGACGGCGCAGATGACCGGCATGGACCTGATCGTGGTGGCCCCGTGGGTCTTCTTCGGCGTCGCCCTGACCGTGGTCTGCCTCCGGCTGCGCCGGTCCCGGCGTGCGTCGGCACCCCCGCGCGAGCCAGCCCCGCCCGGCCAACGGGCCGATCGACAGGAAGCGTCATGCCCCGAGAAGAATCTGCCACCCCGGCGATAGCCTGGCGGTCGCGGCTCGAAGCCCGCTGGCAGGCCTGGCTGCGTGAGGTCACCGAACTCTCGCTGGCGTACCACGCGGTCGCCCCGGCCAGCGCGGAAGTTCGTGGTGACGGCGCCGATCGGCTGATGCGGCGCGCGGTGGCGGCCCGGCGCCGGCTGGCTGACGTGGAGGACGCGCTGGCCCGGCTGACCGCGGGCACGTTCGGCCGCTGTGAGCAGTGCGGATCGCAGATCAGCGAGAGCACCCTCGCCCTGGTCCCCGAGACCCGGTACTGCCGGGCCTGCGCGGCCATGGCGGCCCGGGTGGCCGAGGCGCCCCGGGCAGTCAGCGCGGGCGGCCGATGACGGCCTGGGTCTGGGCCGCCACACTGGCCCTGTTCGCGGTGCTGATCGTGGTCGACCTGGTCGCGACCGGCCGGTCCGGCTCCCCCAGCCTGCGCTCGGCCGCGCTGCTGAGCGGCCTGTGGGTGCTGATGGGGGTCAGCTTCGGCGCGGTGCTGTGGCTGTGGCGCGGCCAGGCGACGGCCGGGGAGTACTTCGCCGGCTACCTGCTGGAGAAGGCGCTCAGCGTCGACAACATCTTCGTGTTCGTGCTGCTGTTCGCCTCGCTGGCGGTGCCGCCCGCGCTGCAGCGGCGGGTGCTGTACCTGGGCGTCATCGGCGCGCTGGTGCTGCGCGGCGCCTTCATCGCGGCCGGGGGCGCCCTGATCGAGCACCTGAGCTGGATCTTCTACCTGTTCGGAGTGGTCGTGCTGGTGGCCGGCCTGCGGATGTTCCGCGCGGGCGAGGTCACCGACCCGAACCGCAACCTGGCCGTGCGCGCACTGCGCCGCGTCCTTCCGGTCACAGAGAGCTACCACGGTCCCCAGCTGCTGGTCCGGGAGGGCAGGCGGAGGGTGGCCACGCCGCTGCTGGTGGCCCTGGTCGCCATCGAGGTGACCGACCTGATCTTCGCGCTGGACTCGATCCCGGCCGTGTTCGGCGTGACCCGGGACGTCTACGTGGTGTTCACCTCGAACGCCTTCGCCGTGCTGGGCCTGCGCGCCCTGTACTTCCTGCTGGCGGGCTCGATGGACCGGTTCGTCTACCTGAAGCAGGGGCTGGCCGTCCTGCTGACCTTCATTGGGG
>DASXJM010000249.1:0-11220 GCA_036497405.1 Streptosporangiaceae bacterium
CAGCACCGAGTTGGTGTGGTCGGTGACGTACCAGCGCCAGGAGAAGCCCTGCCAGGCGCTCTGCGACTTGCCGTTGTTGAACGAGAACAGCACCGCGATCGCGATCGGCACCAGCGACCAGACCAGGTACAGCCAGGTGAAACCCTCCAGCAGCCACGGGTGACCCCACGGATTGCGTCGCGGCCGCCAGCGGCGCCGGGCCGGGGCGGCCCGGCTGGTGGCGGCGGGGGCGGGCGCCGGGGTGGAGGTGGACGTGGAGGTCATACGGCCTCCTTCGACGAGCGGTTGGTGGCGACCACGTAGTAGACCATCGGCACCAGCAGGACCAGGAGCAGCAGCAGGGACAGCACCGCGCCCTGGCCTTCCAGGCCGGGCGTGCCCAGCTGGCCCTGGATCAGGTTGCCGATCATCGACGTGCTGGCCGCGCCGGACATCAGCTGGTTGGTGTAGTAGTCGCCCAGCATCGGCAGGACGGTGATGAGCAGCGCGGTCAGGATCGGCTGCCGGGACAGCGGCAGCGTGACCCGCAGGAACGTCCGGGCCCGGCCCAGGCCCAGGTCGCGGCCGGCTTCGATCAGGGCCGGGTCGATCCGGTCCAGCCCGGCGAACAGGACCAGAATCAGGTACGGGATGTAGCCATAGACCAGGCCCAGGATCACCGCCACCGGCTTGCCGCCCAGCCAGTTGATGGGGTGGGCGCTCGAGGTCAGGCCCAGCCAGGCCAGCACCTTGTTCACGTACCCGTTGGCCTGCAGCAGGTCGATCCAGGCCAGCATGCGCATCATGTAGCTGATCCAGAACGGGGCGATCAGCAGCAGCAGAAACAGGCCCTTGCGGCGGCCCGCGAACCGGGCCACGAAGTAGGCGGCCGGATAGCCGATGACCAGGCACAGCACCGACGCCACGGCCACGTAGAGCGCGGTGCGGCCGATGATCGGCCCGGCGAACGAGGTGCTGCCCGCGATGTCCCGGCCCACGTTGGTGACGTTGGCCAGACTCCAGCCGAACGGGTTCCAGACCGCGATCGGGGTCTCGTACAGCCGGTTCAGCTGGCCCATGGCGATGGCCAGCACCGCGTAGAACGGGATGATGAACAGCAGCACCAGCCAGAGCATGCCGGGGGCGGCCAGGGCGACCCAGAACAGGTTCCGTCTCCCCCGGCCTGCGGGCCGCCCCGGGGGCGTGGCCTGCTGGGGGGCGGGCTGCGTGCGTGCGACCATCGGCACCGCCTAGATTCCGTTGCTGACCACGAGCCAGGCCTGTTGCCACAGGGCATCCGCGTCCACCGGGAGCTGGAGTTCGCCCACCCCGCGGCGGAAGTAGGACGGCAGCACCACCGTGGACAGCAGGGCCTTGGGCAGGATCTGTTCCTTGACCAGGACCTTGGGGGTGACCCCGGTGAGCGGCTGCATGTAGCCGTTGAAGCTGATGTTGTTGAGGACGTTGGGCAGGTCCAGGAAGTAATTGAGGAAGTGGTGGGCCAGCACCGGGTGGGAGGCCGAGCGCAGCAGCACGTTGGTGTCGTTGGCCACCGGGCCCCGGCCGTCGGCCGGGAACCAGTAGCCCACGGTGTCCACGCTGGTGCCCTTGGGCATGTAGTAGCCGGCCGCGGCCATGTCACCGGACCAGGCGTGGTGGATCCAGGTCTGGGCCGTCGGGACCTCGGTGTAGTCGTTGTTGTCGATCCGGACGTTGACCGCGCTGGCCAGTTCCTCCAGGGCCCGCCGGGACTGGGTGATCTGGCCCCGGTCGGTGGTGTTCAGGTCCAGGCTGCCGTTCTTCATCAGCCCCAGGCTGATGCCCTCCCGGTAGTCGTCCAGGATCGCGGTCTTGCCCTTGTACTTGGGGTTCCACAGCAGCGACCACGGGTTCTTCATCGCGTACGGGTTCTCGGAGACCAGGTCCTTCCGCCAGGCGATGCCGGTGGTGTAGATCGTGTACGGCACGGTGTAGCGCCAACCCCGGTCGTAGAACGGGTTGCTGAAGTCGGGCCAGGCCTGCGTGATGTTCGGGATGTAGGAGTGGTTCAGCGGCTGGAGCAGCTTGGACTGGATGAGCTGGCCGAGCGTGTCCACGGTGGCCCCGACCAGCACGTCGTAGCTGAGCCCGCTGCGCAGCTTGGACAGGGCCTCGTTCATCGTGTTGAACGTGGTGATCTGGACCTTGCACTTGAACTTCTTGGCGAAGCTGTTCACCACGTCCTGGTTGATGTACGCCACCCACGAGTACACCTGCAGGGTGGCGTCCTTCTCGGTCTCCAGGTTGCTGGCGATGGCCGCGTTGTCGGCCGGGACCGGCCAGGTGACCGGGTGGCCGGGGCGGGGCAGCGGGACCGCACCGGAACCGGCCAGCGCGGGCGCGCACGCTTCGAGCAGCCCGCCGGTGCCCAGGGCGGCCAGGCCCGCGCCCGCGCCGCGCAGGAACCCGCGCCGGTTGATGCCTGGCGGGTGCGCCATCGGGTCACCTCGATCCTGCCCGGGACAGCTGGGGTTCGGCTTCGCGTGTCCTTCACTCGTTTTTGACTGAACGTTCCGTCAAAGTTAGAGGTACTCCCGGCGGGTCGCGAGCGCAAGGCTTTCAGGTAAAAGATCGGTTTCGTCTGAGTCGGGGGTGCTCAGCCGGCTGCAGGACGAGCAGCGACCTGCGTTCGGGATTGGATCAGGACGCGGCGATGCGGTCCAGCCACTCTCCCAGCAGGACCCGCTCGGCCCCGGTGAGCGAGCCGAGTTCGGGCAGGGCCGCCCGCAGGGTCACGGCCGCGGCGGCCGGGCTGGCCACGGCGGCCGCGCGATCCTCGACCAGGATGGCCGCGCATACCGCTGCCCAGCCCGTGGCGGCCAGCCCGGGATCGCGCTCGTCCACGGGCTGGTCGATGAGGGTGAACACGACGCCGGTGCCGGCCGAGGTGATGAGGTCGACCGCCCGTCGCTCGCTCACGCGCAGGCGCCCGGCCTCGGCGACCCGCCGCACCCGGGTCCGCAGCACCTCGGCCCCGGCCGCGGTCATGGCCTGCCCGCCTGGGGTGCGCAGCAGGGCCCGCATGAGACGGAACAGCTCGGGGTTGGCCAGCCCGAAGCCGATGTGCAGCTCCCACCCGGCCCGCAGGTTCTCGACCGGATCGGCGTCCGGGTCCGAGTGCTTCTGGGCCACGTAGCTGGTGAACCCGTGCTCGGCCACGGCTTGGAGCAGCCCGTTCTTGTCGCCGAAGAGCCGGTAGATGGTGGGCGCCTGCACGCCCGCCGCCAGCGCCGCCGAGCGGGTGGTCACCGCGTCCGGCCCGCCGTCGGCGAGCAGCCTGGCGGCCACCTCGACTAGGTGGGCGCGGGTCAGGTCGCGCGACGACGACGGATCCGGCTTCCTCATGTTATCGACGATAACACATTTTTGCGAACATCGATTTTTCATTGGTAACGTCGAATCATTACCGTCGATAACACGAAGGATGGCCGGACATGATCGTGATCACCGGCGCCACCGGCGCCCTCAACGGAGCCACGGTCGAGCACCTGCTCAAGCTGGTGCCGGCCGACCAGATCGGCGTCAGCGTGCGGGACGTGGCCAAGGCCCAAGACCTGGCTGACCGCGGCGTCCGGGTGCGCCGCGGCTCCTACACCGACCCGGCCGCCCTGCTCGACAGCTTCGAAGGCGCCGGCCAGGTGCTGCTGGTCTCGTCCAACGATCCCGCCGACACGGTGCCGCTGCACCGGGTGGCGATCGAGACCGCGGTCAAGGCCGACGCCCACCGGATCCTCTACACCAGCCACCAGCACATCGGGCCCGACAGCCCGTTCCGGCCGGCCCGGGTGCACGCCGCGACCGAGGCGCTGCTGGCCGAGGCCGGCGTGGCCTGGACCTCGCTGCGCAACGGCTTCTACGCCCACAGCCTCGAATGGATGCTCGGGCCGTGGCGCGAGACCGGGACCATCGCGGCCCCGGCCGACGGCCCAGCCTCATGGACCGACCGCAACGACGAGGCCGAGGCGGCGGCGGTGATCCTGGCCCGCGACGGGTCCTTCGACGGCCCGGTCACGCTGACCGCGGGCGCCGCCCCGACGTTTGACGACATCGCCACCATCGCCGCCGAGCTGACCGGGCGTGACGTCGGCCGGGTGGTCATGGCCGACGAGGACTGGGTGGCCGCGCAGGTCGCGCACGGTACGCCGGAGCCGATGGCGCGCATGCTGCTCGGCTTCTTCCAGGCCGCCCGCCAGGGCCGCTTCGCCGAGGTCCGCCCGACCCTGGGCGAACTCCTCGGCCGCGAGCCACGCAGCGTGCGTGACCTGCTGGCGGATCAGTTGTCCGTCTGAGGGCCGGGCGCCAGGGCTAGGTGCCGGGGGTTAGGCGGTCACGGCGGCGGCGAACCGGCGGAAGTTGCCGACCAGCAGGTCAATGTCGGCGTCGTCGTGCTGGACCGAGATCAGCCACTGCTCGATCTTGCCCCACGGCGGCAGGAACACCCCGCCGTTGTGCTGGAAGAGCCAGTGGGCGTGGCTGTAACGGTCGTCGGCGGCGAGGAAGCCGCGGTAGTCGCGGACCGGCTCGGGACTGAACACCACGCAGCCCTTGGCCCCGACCGCGACCACGTGGGCGGCCAGGCCATGGTCCGCGATGGCGGCCTCGATGCCGGTCACGGCCCGGTTCCGGAGCCGGTCGATGTGGTCGTAGGCGGCCGGGGTGGCCACCTCGGTCAGCATGGCCCGGGCCGCCGCCATGGCCAGCGGGTTGCCGTTGAACGTGCCCACGATCTCGTAGCCGCCGCTGGCCACGTGCTCCATGACCTCGGCTGATCCGCCGACCGCGGCCACGGCCACGCCGCCGCCCAGGGCCTTGGCCAGGCAGATGATGTCCGGGGTCACCCCGGACAGGCCGGTGACGCCGGCCGGGCCGCTGGTCAGGCCGGTCTTCACTTCGTCGAAGGTCAGCAGGGCGCCGTGCACTTGCAGCAGGTCCTTGAGGGCGGCCAGGTAACCGGGCTGGGGCTGGATGATGCCGGCGTTCATCATGATGGGCTCGACGATCATGCCGGCCACCTGGCCGCGGTGCTCGCTCAGCACGCGGTCGACCCCGGCCAGGTCGTTGAAGGCGGTCACCCGGGTCAGCTGGACGATCGCGTCCGGGATGCCGCTGCTGGCCGCGGCCGAGGCGGGCCGCTGGGACGGTCCCATGTCCTCCGGCTCGGGCATGACCGACACCTGCACCGAGTCGTGGTGGCCGTGGTAGCCGCCTTCGACCTTGATGATCAGGTCGCGGCCGGTGATCGAGCGCATCAGGTGAACGGCGTCCATGGTGGCTTCGGTGCCCGAGTTGCCGAAGCGCCACTGGGGCAGGCCGAAGCGGCGGGTGAGCTCCTCGGCCACGGCGATGGCGTTCTCGGTCGGCTGGGCGAAGTGCGTGCCCCGGGCGACCTGCTCCTGCACGGCCCGGACGATGGCCGGGTGGGCGTGCCCGGCCAGCGAGGCACCGTAGCCGCCATGCAGGTCGACGTAGGCCTGGCCATCGACGTCGTAGACCTTGGAGCCCTGGCCGTGACTCAGCCACACCGGCTGGGGGGCGGTGATCTGCCAGCTGGAGGTGACGCCGCCGGCCAGCGCGCCCCGCGCGGTGCGGGCCAGCCGGGCCGATCCAGGCTGGCGGCGGACAAAGATGGCCTCCTGCTCGGCGATGATGTCGGCCAGCTTCTTGTCCTGGTCTGGTGTTGCCGGTGCGTCGGTGCCCTGGTTGACCGTCACGGCCTGCTCCAATGTTTGACTGAACATTCAGTCTAACTTGGGCGGGAGGGGGCGGGGAAGCCGGTTGACTGGGGGGTGGGGGGCGGGGAAGCCGGTTGAACAGGGGTGAGCGCGGGACGCGGGTTAACCAGGGGGGCCGGGGGAAGCGACTTGAGCGTGGCGGGCGGACGCGGGGACGCGCGGCGGAGTAGGGCGGGAGGAGCCGGACATAATGGCGGGCATGGGACGGTGGAGCAGGAGATTGCTGCGCGACGGGCTGGCCGCGGGGCTGGCGGCCACGACGGCGATGAACCTCGGGTACTGGGCCGAACGGCGGATCCGCCGGAACGTGGAAGGGCCGCTGGACTTCGACGACAGCAACGTGCCGGCCCTGGTCGCGGCGAAGATCTTGCGCCAGTCGGACCTGAGCGACGAGGCATCGTTCCGGCTCGGGCTGGCCGTGCACTGGGGCTACGGGTCACTGTTCGGGCTGGGCGCGGTGCCGCTCAACCGGCGGTTCGGGCCGGTCGGGGCGACCGCCGTCTACTGGGGCGGCATGATGGCGTTTGCCTGCGTGATGTTCCCGGCCCTGGGCGACACTCCCCCACCCTGGCGCTGGCGCAACGACGTCATCGTGACCAGCGCGTTCCAGCACCTGGTGTACGCCGCGACCACGACGGTGGTGCTGCGGGCGCTGACCCGGCGGCAGCCGGAGGTGACCCTGGCCGGTGATGAGGCTGAAGCGGCGCCTGAGGTCACTGGGACGGGCGGTGTTGATGTGGCGGCCGGGACGCGTGGGGACGGCGGGGCTTCTGGGGTGGGCGGGGCTTCCGGGGTGGACGGGGCTTCCGGGGGCGGGGCGTGAACGGGGCGGAGGCGCTGGGACGCACGCTGGCCGGGGCCGGGGTGCGAGTGTGTTTCGCCAACCCGGGCACGTCCGAGATTCACCTGGTGGCGGCGCTGGACCAGCTGCCCGAGCTGCGCGGAGTGCTCTGTCTCTTCGAAGGGGTGGCCACCGGGGCCGCCGACGGGTTCGGGCGGATGACCGGGCACCCGGCCGCGACCCTGCTGCACCTGGGCCCCGGCCTGGGCAACGGCCTGGCCGGCCTGCACAACGCGCGGCGGGCCCGCACGCCGCTGGTCAGCCTGGTCGGTGACCACGCCACCTACCACAAGCGCTACGACGCGCCGCTGGAGTCCGACATCGACGCGCTGGCCGGCACGGTGTCGGGCTGGGTCCGCCGCACCCTGCACCCCGGGGATCTGGCCCGGGACACGGCCGAGGCGGTGACCACGGCGGCGGCCGGCACCATCGCCACCTTGATCGTGCCCGCCGACCTGGCCTGGGCCGGCGGGGCTGAGCCGGCCCGGCCGTTCCCGCTCCGGCCACCGTCGCGGGCCCCGGAGCCGGTCATCGATGAGCTGGCCGCGATCCTGCAAGGGGACGAGCCGGCCCTGATCCTGCTGGGCGGGGACGCGCTGCACCGGGCCGGACTGAAGGCGGCCAGCCGGATCGCGGCCGCGACCGGGACCAAGCTGCTGGCCGAGACGTTCCCGGCCCGGATGGAACGCGGCGCCGGGCTCCCCCGGGTCAGCCGGCTGGCCTACCTGGCCGAGATGGCCGCCCCGCAGCTGGCCGGGACCCGGCACCTGATTCTGGCCGGGACGCCGGCCCCGGTGTCGTTCTTCGGCTACCCGGGACAGCCCAGTTCGCTGGTGCCGGACGGGGCCGACGTGCACCTGCTGGCCGGGCCGGGCGACGACGTGACCGGGGCCCTGACCGCGCTGGCCGACCTGGTCGCGCCGGGCACCAAGGCCGTCACCGAGGCGTTCGCGCGGCCGGGGCTGCCCGAGGGCGGCCTGGACGCGGGCACGGCCGCGGCCGTGATCGGCGCGCTGCTGCCGGAGGGGGCAATCGTCAGCGACGAATCGAACACCTCGGGGCTGGGGCTGGGCGGCGCCACCGCCGGGGCCCCGCCGCACGACTGGCTCACGGTGACCGGCGGGGCCATCGGGCACGGGCTGCCGATGGCGGTCGGGGCCGCGCTGGCCTGCCCGGACCGGCCGGTGCTGGCGCTGGAGTCGGACGGCAGCGCGATGTACACGATCTCGGGGCTGTGGACCTGCGCCCGGGAGAACCTGGACGTGACCACGGTGGTGTTCAGCAACCGGGCCTACGCGATTCTGGGCCTGGAACTGGCCCGGGCTGTTGAGGCTGGCGGGGCGGCTGGGGCTATTGGGACGGATGGGGACGTGGAGGCTGCTGGGTGCGCTGGGGCCGGGGTGATTCCGGGAGGCGCCGCGCAGAGCTTGCTGGACCTGTCGCGGCCGACGCTGGACTTCACCCAGCTGGCGACGGGGCTGGGGGTGCCCGCCCGGCGGGCCAGCACGGCGACCGAGTTCGCGGCCGCGCTGCGGGCGGCCCTGGCCGAGCCGGGCCCGCACCTGATCGAGGCCATGCTGCCGTGACCAGCGCTGCGCCTGATGGGGCTGCGGGGCCTGGTGAGGCTGCGGGGTCGAAGGAGCTGGATCTGGAGTGGTTCCTGGGGATGGCCGGGGAGCTGCTGGCTATTGCTTCGACCGCGGATCGGACCCAGGAGCTGCATCGGGCTCTGGAGTACGTGCTCGACTTCGTCGGACCCGGATTCGAGGTGCGGCGATTCGAGTCTGGCGGTAAGCCCAGCGCACTGGTGTACCCCGTGGGCTGCGGGCCAGCCGAGGATGTGACCTTCGATATCATCCTGAACGCCCATCTCGATGTGGTCCCGGCCGAGGATGACGGCTTCCGGCCCCGCCGGGACGGTGACCGGCTCTACGCGCGCGGGGCGCAGGACATGAAGATTTCCGCGCTGGCCGAGGCGCTGGCCTTTCGCGAACTGGCGGGCCGCGAACTGGGCGGCCGCCGGCCGCAGCCGGTGGCGCTGCAGCTGGTCACCGACGAGGAGGTCGGCGGCCGGAACGGCACCCGGCACCAGCTCGCCCGCGGCGTGCGGGCCCGGTTCGTGATCATCGGGGAGACCAGCGGGCTGCGCATCGTGACCGCGTCCAAGGGCATGCTCGGGGTCAACCTGCGGGCCGAAGGCCACGGCGCGCACAGTGCCTACCAGTGGCTCGGGCACAACGCGCTGGTCGCCCTGATGCGCAGCGTGGAGCGGCTGCTGGCGCGGTACCCGATCGCCACCGCCGAGGAGTGGCGGACCACGGTCAACCTGGCCCGGGTCCACACCCCGAACCAGGCCCGGAACCAGATCCCGGCCCAGGCCGAGGCCTGGCTGGACATCCGGTTCCCGCCCGAAGACCGCGACCTGGCCGGCCGGACCACCGACGAGATCGCCGCCTACCTGCAGGAATTTTGTGAGCCGGGGGTCACCGCGGTGGTGCAGAACCTGGACGCGCCGCACCACATCGACCCGGGCCGGCCGGAGATCGCGCGACTGCAGGCGGCGGCCCGGGATCAGGGGTTCGAGCCCGATTTCCTGCGCAAGCACGGCGCCGGGGACGGGCGCTTCTACGGTGGTCTGGGCATCGCGGCGGTGGCGTTCGGCGTGGGCGGGCAGGGCCAGCACGGGCCGGGCGAGTACGCCCAGGTCAGCACGATCGCGCCCTATTTTCAGGCGCTGCGGCAGTTCCTGCTGAGCGACGCCGAACCCAATTCCCCGGTCTGAGCGTTTCTCGCCCATAAGATCCTGGCCGATACCGGCGAGGAATAGCGGGGTTCAGGCCGGCGGGTGAGTCAGGCGGCGGGTCGCCTCGATTTCGGGCCGGCCTTGTGAGTGGTCGCTTTCGCGGGATTTGGCGTTATCGTCCTCCGTGTAGCCGAAAATTCGCGTCCTTGACGATGGAGCGTGGTCGTGATGAGGCGAAGCCGTTGGGCTTTGTGGGGACTATCAGCAATCGGGCTGGTCCTGGGGTTGATCCCGGCCGCACCCGCCCTGGCCGGGTCGGCCGGCGCGGGATCGGGTCACGGGAACGGCTGCGGATCGACCGGTGCGGTGACCACGCTGAACGGTTCGCTGCCGGACGGAGCCACCTACGAGATCCAGTGCCCGGCCGGGAAGTGGAACGGCACGCTCTACCTGTACAGCCACGGCTACGTGACCCCGGGCTCGGCCAACCCGGCCACCGACGCGGGCGACCCGGTCACCGCCGCCTGGATGCTCAGCCACGGCTACGCGCTGGCCGGCTCGTCCTACGCCACCACCGGCTGGGCCATCCAGCAGGCCCTGCCCGACCAGGTGGGCACGCTGGGGGTGTTCGGCCACACCTACCGGAACCCGTCCCGGACCGTGGCCTGGGGCCACTCGCTGGGCGGCATCATCACCGCCGGGCTGATCCAGGACTACCCGAGGCTGTTCAGCGCCGCCCTGCCCATGTGCGGCGTGCTGTCCGGCGGCGTGGCCACCTGGAACACCGCACTGGACTCTGAGTTCGCGTTCCAGCAGCTGGTCGACCCGTCGGTGCAGGTGGTCAACATCACCAACCCGACCGCCAACCTGACCGGGGCCGAGACCGCCGCGGCCGGGGCTCAGCAGACGGCGCAGGGCCGGGCCCGGCTGGCGCTGGCGGCCGCGCTGGCCGACATTCCCGGCTGGTTCACCCCGCTGTCACCCGAGCCCGCGGCCAGCGACTTCACCGCCCAGGAAGCCAACCAGTTCGCGTGGGACAGCCAGGTGACCTTCCCGTTCGTGTTCGCCTTCCGGGCCGAACTGGAGGCGCGGGCGGGCGGCAACGCCTCCTGGAACACCGGGGTCAACTACGCCGCCCAGCTGGCCAGGTCGGCCGACCGCGGCGAGGTCGTCGCGCTGTACAAGGCGGCCGGGCTGAGCTTGTCGTCCGACCTGAACACGCTCAACCACGCTACCCGGATCAACGCCAAGCCGAGCGCGGTCAGGTACCTGAGCCAGAACATCAGCTTCAACGGCCAGATCCACATTCCGGTGCTGACCATGCACACCACCGGCGATGGGCTGGTCGTGCCGGAGAACGAGCAGGCTTACCGTCAGGTCGTCGACCGCGCGGGCAACGGAGCCAAGCTGGCCCAGATCTACGTGCACCGGGCCGGGCACTGCGCCTTCACCCCGGCCGAGACCATCACCGCCGTGCAGACCCTGACCCAGCGGATGAACACCGGGCACTGGAACTACACGGCGATGACCCCGGGCCACCTGAACGCCGAGGCGGCCAGCCTGGGCCCGGCCGACAACATCTTCACCTCGGGCAGTTCGGCGGTGCCGACCGCGCCGGAGTTCACCCGCTACCAGGTGGCCCCGTATCTGCGCCCGTTCGACCTGACCCGGCGCTGGTAGGGGTGCTGGCGGTCAGCTGGTAAACGGAGCGGGGTCCGGCCGGGTGGCCGGGCCCCGCGTTTTTGGGGGTTATTTATTTCGTATGGAAGGTCGCGGTCTGGGTTATCAGCAGGCTGCTGAGCTCGACCTGATGGGTGCCCGCGGGCAGGTTCAGGGTGGCGGGGTCGATCATGTCGGTGACCGTGCCCAGGGGGGTGGCGGTCAGG
>DASXJM010000250.1:0-2754 GCA_036497405.1 Streptosporangiaceae bacterium
GGAGGATCTCGCGGCCGATGGGCAGGGCCGCGGTGGCGGCCGGGGACGGGGCGTTGAGCACGTGCAGCACCGCGCCCGGGCCCTGGCCCTGCTCCGCGAACAGGAAGTCATCCAGCAGGGTGCCATCAGGCCGGACCGCCTGGGCCCGGACGCCGGCCCCGGCCGGAACCAGGTCCTGGGCCCGGACCTCGGGCAGCATCCGCTGGATCTGCCGGACCATGGCCCGCTTGGACAGCGAACGGCTCACCTCACCCAGGCCGTAACGCCAGTGCTGCCGGGCCACCCTGACCATGCCGGGATAAGCCAGCGACCGGGCCAGCTCGCGGGGGCGGACCGTGCCCCACGAGTAGCCCTCGCGGGCCAGGGCCAGTACCGCGTTCGGGCCCGCGTGCACGTGCCCGTCCACCCCGCGGGTGGCGTGCACGCCCAGGAACGGGAAGGCCGGGTCGGGCACCGGGTAGATCAGGCCCCGGACCAGGTCTGCGGCGGGCCCGGTCAGCCCGGAGTACTCGCCACGGAACGGGATGATCCGGACCCCCGGGTCGGCGCCGGACGCCACCGCCAGCTCGTCGCTGTGCAGGCCGCCGCAGACCACGGCCTGGCCGGCCAGCAGTTCGCCCTGGTCGGTGTCGATCACCACCTCACCCGCGTGCCGGATGGCGCGGTGCACGGTCCGGCCCAGGTGGATCTCGCCGCCGGCCTTGACGATCAGCTCGCCGAGCTTCTCGGCCACGGCCCGGTAGTCGCAGATGCCGGTGGACGGCACCCACAGGGCGGCGATGCCGCGCACGTGCGGTTCGTGCTCGCGCAGGCCCGCCGGGTCCAGGCGGTGATTGGCCACCCCGTTGGCGTGGCCGCGGCGCTCCAGTTCGGCCATGCGCGGCAGTTCTTCGGGCTCGGTGGCCACCACCAGCTTGCCGCAGACCTGGTGCGGCAGGTCATGCTCGCGGCAGAACGCCACCGTCTCGGCGCAACCAGCCGGGGCCAGCCGGGCCTTGAGGCCGCCGGGCGCGTAGTACAGGCCGGAGTGGATGACGTTGGAGTTGCGGCCGGTCTGGTGGCGGGCCAGTTGCGGCTCGCGTTCGACCACCGCGACGCTCCGTCCGGTTCTGGTCACCGCCTGGGCCGTGGCCAGGCCGACGATGCCCCCGCCCACCACCACGACGTCGTATTTCCCCGTTGCTCCCACGGGCACCATTATGCGGCCGGGCGCCCCCGCGAACGGACCCGGCCGCACGTGGCGCGCGGCGTCCCGGGACGTCGTGAGGTGCGGCTACGTATCTGGTCGCGCGGCGGCCGCGTCGCGGGCCAGGAGGCGGGTGGGGAGGCGGGCCCCGGCCACCAGCGCGACCACGCTGACGAGCAGGGCGAAGCCGTAGGCCAGGGCGACGCCGGACCGGTGGCCGAGGCCGTCGGCCGTGCCGGCCACGATCGCGCCGCCGACGCCGGTGCCGACGGCCTGGCCGAGCACGTCGAACAGCTGCAGGCCGGAGGTGGCCCGGCCCTCCTGGCCGGGCTCGGCCCGGTCCAGGGTGGTCACCGACAGCGGGGCGTAGGCCTGGCCGATGCCGAACCCGGCGATGGCCCAGGCCCCGACCCCGAGCGCGGGCGGCACCGACGGCAGCAGGGTCACCGCCATCAGCACCAGCCCGGTGAACACCAGCACCTCACCCAGCCGGACCAGACGGCGCGGGCCGAGCCGGTTGATCCAGCGGGCCTGCACCCAGGCTCCGGCCGTCCAGGTCATGGTGGCCGCGGTCAGGGCCAGCGCGCCCAGGCCGGTGGGAGCGTGCCGGACCGTGGTGATGGCGTACGGGACGTAGGCGTCGCCGGCGAAGAAAGAACAGGTCAGCAGGCCCCGGCCCAGGATCGTGGCGGGCAGGCCGGGGCGGGCGACCAGGGTGCCGGGCGGGGTCAGCCGCCGCAGCGACAGGACCAGGACCAGGCCACCCAGCAGCGTGCCCGCGATCAGCAGCCAGAGCCGGCCGGAGCTGATCGAAGCCAGGGCCACCCCGGCCCCGGCCACCACCCCGAGCACCGGCAGGTAGGGCAGTTCCGGGTGCCCGGCCGCGGTGGGGCGGGGCACGCCCCGCAGCGCGTACACGGCCAGCAGGCCGGCCACCACCACCAGCGGCAGCAGGCCCAGGAACACCCAGCGCCAGCCGACCGCCGCCGCGACCAGGGCGGCGATGGCCGGGCCGATCAGGCCGGGGATGACCCAGGCGGTGGACAGCACCGCGAACATGCGCGGCCGGCAGCCGTCCGGGTAGCCGCGGGAGATGGCCACGTAGGCCACGGCGGGCACCACCCCGGCCCCGAGACCCTGAACGGCCCGCCCGGCCACCAGCACATCCATGCTGGGCGCGGTGCCCCCGATGACCAGCCCGGTCGCGAACAGGCCCAGGCCGGCCAGCATCGGGCGGCCCAGCGGAACCCGGTCGGCCAGCGTGCCCGCGACCACGATGCCGACCAGGCTGGACAGCATGAACGCGCTGAACACCCACCCGTACAGGCGCAGGTCGCCCAGGTCGCGGCTGACCACCGGCAGCACGGTGGCGATGGCCAGCGCCTCGAACGCCACCAGCGTGACGGCCAGGACCAGGCCGATGGTCAACGGGCGGCGTTCGGGGGTCCAGATACCCCCAGTTCCCCCGGGCGAAGGCTCGGGGGGCGTCTGCGCGGCCCGTGCCGCCTGGTCCGTACTCACTCTGGGCAGCGTAAAACCTCAACCGCGGTTGACGTCAATCCGGTATC
>DASXJM010000251.1:0-1914 GCA_036497405.1 Streptosporangiaceae bacterium
CAGGGCCAGGATCGTCACCTGCGAACCGATCTGGCTCACCGTCTGCCCGCCCCACATCAGCAGGAAGTCACGATGACGCCACAAGCCCGGTACCTTTTCCCCCGAAATGTCAGGCATGACCCCAATCTAATCGGCCCGGTCAGCGGGCGTGCAGGACGAAGAACAGGAAGGCCAGGAGGCGCCGGTGGTCCGGGAGATCGGCGGGGAGCAGGTCGCGGGGGGTGTCTGGCGCGACGGGGGGCTCGCTGATGACCGATAGCTGGAAGCCGGCCGCGGTGAAGGCGTCGGTCATCGCGTGCAGGGGCCGGTTCCAAAAACGCAGCAGGGCGGACTGGCCGCCCACGGTCCACTCGACGGTGTAGTCGTAGGTCGCGAAGTAGTCCGGATCCAGGCCGGCCTCGCGGTGCCACAGGTTCTCGGCCAAAGGGTGGTCGACGGAAAGGATCAGGCGGCCGCCCGGCTTGAGCACGCGCCCCAGCTCGGCCAGGGCCGGTCCCCAGTCCTCCAGGTAGTGGAGGACCAGGGACGCCGTGACGTCGTCGAACGTGCCGTCGGGGAAGGGAAGCGGGCGGCCCAGCTCGGCCACCTGCAGGTCCGCGTGGCTGCCGAGCCGCCGCCGGGCCAGCGCGACCATGACGGCGCTCTTGTCGAAGCCGGTCACGGTGGCGCCCCGGTCCCGCAGCGCCGCCAGCAACGGGCCAGCGCCACAGCCCGCGTCGAGGATCCGCCGACCCGCCACCTCCCCCGCCAGCGCCAGCATCGTCGGGCGCTCGTAATAGGCGTTGACGAAGTTGTTATCGTTCGCGGCCGCGTAGGCCTCGGCAAAGCCGTCGTAGTCGTTGACCCGGGACCGATCGGCCGCATTGGCGGGCCACGGGACCAGCCGGGCGGAGATGTCTCCGGGAGAATTGCGGTCGCCGGGCATACGGCCATCGTGGCCGGCGCCGCTACCGGCACGCGGGCGGTCAGGGCAGGGTGGCGGCGACCAGGCGGAGGACTTCGGGGACCACGGCGGTCAGGTTTTGGTCGGGGCCGGCCAGGGCGTCGAACAGCTCGAAGCTGGTCAGCGCGGTCAGCACGCGGACCAGGTGGTCCCGATCGGGCGGGGGCGAGGGCAGGCGGCCGACCAGCACGGACAGGCCGTGGTGGCGGCGCTCGTCCCGGGCGGCGACGACCGCGCCCACCTCCGGGTCGAGGACGGCCAGGGCCCGCAGGCGGCGGGTGGCGGCCCGATCCGCGGCCCAGAACCGGCCGAAGACGCCCACGAAGACGTCCAGCCCGTGCCGCGGGTCCGGGTCGGTGAACGCGGCGGGCAGGCCGTCCATCCCGCCCAAGTCGGCCAGGTGATCGCAGACCGCCTCCAGCAGGCCGGACTTGGAGCCGAACTGGTAGTAGACGGTGGCCCGGGCCACGTCGGCCCGGCGGGCCACCGCGTCCACGGTGAAGGCCGACCCGCCCGGCTCGGCCAGCAGCAACCGGGCCGCGGCCAGCACCTGCTGGCGGCTCTGGTCGATGGCCTCGCGGCGCTTGCCCAGGTTGTAGGGGCGCGGGCTCATGCCGTTCGGTCACCTCCCCAGTCAGTCGTACGGGCTGTCCGGAAAATTGTTACACGGACCGCGGGGTGCGGGGTTAGCCTGGCGGCGGACCCTGGGGAGGCCGGCATGGATCAGGCCCAGGCCGCACGCCTGGAACGGCAGATCAACCGCGAGATCATCGCACGTTTCCCGCCCGGCAGCGTGGACCGGGTGGCCCTGGTCCGCGACCACGAGGACCCGGCCCTGGAGCCGGGCGAACTCCTGATCCGGGTGTTCGCGCAGACCCCGGACGGGTCGCTGGACACCTGGGCCCAGGAGCACCAGGTGGGCATGCGGCGGCTGCGGCGGGAGGTGGCGCTGCGGCTGCCCGAGACCCAGC
>DASXJM010000252.1:0-31482 GCA_036497405.1 Streptosporangiaceae bacterium
CCGTGCTGGGCGTCCAGCGGCATCTGCTCAATGAACCGGAGTTCATATCCGTGCTCCAGGCAGAACCGGAGCAGATGCCGGGCCTCCCCATCATTGATCCCGCGCATCAGGACACTGTTGACCTTGAGCGGGACCAGCCCGGCGGCCGCGGCGGCGGCCATACCCGCCAGCACGTCAGCGAGCCGGTCGCGGCGGGCCAGTTGCTGGAACTTATCCGGGCTCAGCGTGTCGAGCGAGACATTGACCCGATCGAGCCCGGCCGCGCGCAACGCCGCGGCGGTCCGGGCCAGGCCGATGCCGTTGGTGGTCAGTGACAGCTCCGGCCGCGGCCTCAGCGCCGCCGAACGGGCCACGATGTCAGCCAGGCCCCGCCGCAGCAACGGCTCTCCCCCGGTGAACCGCACCTCTTGGATACCGAGCCGCTCCACACCAATGCGGACCAGCCGCACTACCTCATCGTCGGTCAGCAGCTCGGGTTTGGGCAGCCAGTCCAATCCCTCGGCGGGCATGCAGTACTCACACCGCAGATTGCACCGGTCGGTCAGCGACACCCGCAAATCAGTCGCGACCCGGCCGTACGCGTCGGACAGCATCAATGTGAGCCTACGTTCACGTGGTCTTCGGGTGGGTCGGGCAGGCCATTTGGCTACCCACAGTACGTGCCGTGACAACCGGATCCGGGATCGAAAAAGTCCTGGCCTCGCCGGTCTTTCGTTGTCAGCACAGGCTCGTCCACCATGCGTAGTCGGCCCGATTGGGCCGACCCGGGCGACGGCGCCGGACTGAGGCTGTGGTCACAGCGCGCTGAACTGCGGCAACGCCAGCATCCAGGACCTTCGTCCAGATGATCAGGTGACGTTTGACCGCTAGCTCACGCGGTATCCTGTTCACAGAATGTAGCTGTAGCAACACAACTACAGCTAGTAACCGGGGAATCATGCGCAAGGCAATCGTCACACCCATCCTGGCCGGGGTTGTCGGTATCGGCGCCGTGGGCGCCATGGTGGTGGCACCCGTCGCCGCTCAGGCGGGCACCGGCCCGACCTCGGCCACGTTCAAGGTCAACGGGGGCGCGCTCAACATCACCACGCCGGACAGCGCCGACCTGGGCTCGGTCAACATCGGCGCATCCAATGTCTCCAGCCAGCTCGGAACGGTCACCGTGACCGACCAGCGCGCGTCGCTGTCGTTGGTGTCCTGGACGACGAGCGTGGTGTCCTCTCCGTTCACGACCTCGGATGGCAACGGCAACAACGCCACCATCGCGGCCAGCAACGTCTCCTACCTGGCGGGCGTGCCTACCGCGCAGTCCGGAATCGGGGTGTTCGCACCCGGCCTGACCTCAGCGTTCGGCATCGGCACCTCGGCCACCGCATACACGGCGGTCGCTGAGGTCGGCGCGACCTCGGTCAGCTGGAACCCGACCATCGCCGTCACCCTGCCGTCGAACGCGCAGGCGGGCACCTACACCGGCACTATCACCCACTCGGTCGCCTGACGCGGGCTGGGGCGCGGCGCCATCGGGGGATGGTGCCGTGCCCCAGGCCATCGCCTGTCCGTGCACCCGCGCGCGACCTTCGGGGGAAATGTTGCGCAGACCACTTTTTGTCCTGCTAGCGCTCGCGCTGGCGCCCGCGGCCGTGTCCGTGTCGGCGGCCGCGGCGGCCGGAGCCAGCACGGGTCCGACCACGGTGACGTTCACCGTGCAGACCGGATCACTCTCCATCACGACCCCGGACTCGGTCAGCTTCGGTACGGCCTCGATCGGGGCGACAACGGTCTCCGGCTCACTGGGTGCGGTGACCGTGAGCGACACGCGGTCGACCACTCTGCGCGGCTGGATCGCCACCGTCTCCTCGTCAGACTTCATCACCGGGACCGGTACCGGCAACCAGGACATCCCGGCGGCCAACGTCAGCTACATCCCGGGCCTGGCCACCAGCACCAGCGGGACCGGCACGTTCGTGCCTGGCCTGGGCGGCGCACTCGGCTCGGCCAAGACCGCGTTCACCGGGTCCCTCGAGTCCGGCAGCACCAGCGCGAGCTGGAACCCAACCGTCACCGTGACCCTGCCCTCGAACATCGCGGCCGGGACCTACAGCGGCACCATCACCCACTCCGTCGCCTGATTGGAGCATCATGAAGGTACGGCACGCCCGCGCCGCTGGCGCGCTCATGGTCATGATCCTGGCCACCACCCTGCTGGCCGGGGCGGGGATCGGCCAGGCCGCCACCGGGCCGCAGAACCAGTTCGGCATCAAGCTGCTGCAGGCCCCGAAGAGCGAGGCGGGCGACCCGCGGGCCGACATCTACATCATCGACCACCTGAACCCGGGCGCCGTCATTCACCGGGACTTCCAGGTCAGCAACACCGGCGCCAACCGGGTCACGCTCACCCTGTATCCGGCCGCGGCCGCGGTGACCGCGGGCGCGTTCAAGTTCGCGGCCGGGCACACCCAGAACAACATGACCACCTGGGTCCGGCTGAGCAAGAAGACGGTCACCCTGGCCCCGCACTCGTCGGCCACGGTCACCGCCAATGTGAACGTGCCCAAGGACGCCTCGTCCGGCAACCAGTACGGCGTGATCTGGGCCCAGCAGGACATGAAGGGCGCCGGCAACGTCAACCTGGTCAGCCGGGTCGGCATCCGCATGTACCTGAACATCGGCCCGGGCGGCGCCCCGCCCGCCGGCTTCACCGTGGGCACACCCACCACCAGCAAGACCGCCAACGGCACCCATCTGATCTCGGTGCCGATCGACAACACCGGCGGCCGTGCGGTCGATGTCCGCGGCTCGGTGTCGCTGGCCAACGGGCCCGGTGGCCTGCAGGCCGGCCCGTTCAACCCGCAGGCCATGGACACCTTGGCTCCCGGCCAGACGCACCCGGTCACGTTCGCGCTCAGCTCGAAGCTGCCGGACGGGCCCTGGCAGGCCACGTTCACGTTCAAGAGCGACCTGATCACCAAGACCGAGAAGGTCACGCTGAACCTGGCCGCCAACTCGGCCACCACGGCCAAGTCGCACAAGACGTTCCCGTTCATCCCGGTCATCGGCGGCATCGGATTGTTCCTGATCATCGTGATCGGGGCCCTGCTCATCGTCCGGCACCGGCGAACGCCGAGCGCCCGGCACGCCTGAGCCGCAGTCACCGCGACGGCCTGGCCGTGGGCTTCGCGCCCGCGGCCAGGCCGTTTCCGGATGCTCAGAACCCGACGGCTTCCCGGAGCAGCAGGACGGTGCCGCGGCCCGGCTCGTACTCAGCGTTCAGGACCAGCACGCGGTTGGCCGCACTGGGCTGCCCGTAGACCTCCTGGGCGCGAATGTTCTCCAGCGGCAGGCAGTGGTCTTCGACCCGGCGCATGGCCGCGTCCAGGTCAGGCACCACCTTCTGCGCCCCGACGACCCAGATCGCCCGGCGGGCCCCGCCCGCGAAGCCCGGTAGGTTGCTGCCGCTGGCCGACGCGATGACCAGGACTCCGGTCTCGGTCACGGCCTGGATGCTGCCCACGATCACGTCAGGAGTGGACATCAGCCGCCAGATCTCGGCCAGGTCGCGCGTCCGGTCCAGTCCGGCCCCGCGGGCCTTGGCCGAGTCGTAACGCCCGCTCTGGTTGAGGTCAGCGTCGATGCCGGACAAGCGGAGGGTCTCGCTGGCCCCGGTGAACACCCGGGCCCCCTCGGGAATCAGCTCGCTGACGCGCTGACGCGCGGCGGCCGCGTCGTCGAGGATCTCGACGGTGAAACCGTGTTCGGCCAGCGCGGCGGCCGTGCGTTCCAGGCGCTCGGCGGACACCGGGTCGGCGAACTCGGCGGTTGCTGGCGCCGGAGTCGGGGTGGACATGCTGCCTCCTGGACTGGTCATGGGAGCCAGCCGATGGCTCCTCTGACCGGTCCGACAACACAGCCCACCGAAGTGTGAGGCCGGGGGGCCCGGGGCCGCCGCCGCTCACGACGAAAGTGGCGGAGGCGGACGGGAATCGAACCCGCCGACGGCGCGGAGCACCGTCCGCCAGTTTTGAAGAATGGTGCTTCTACAAACCGACGCGAGTCCCTGACCTGGGCATACGCCAAGTTCTACATGGTCAGGGACTCGCGTTCGGCGCGGAAAGCCACCCCATGTTTCCCTGGGTTTCCCCAGTGTTCGCGCCCTATCTGTGACACGGCGGTGACGACGTGACACCGAATCACCCCAGGTCAGACACCAGTTCCGCTACGACCGGCCCGGCCGCTCCTCGGTAACGAAAACTCCTCGGCCCTGCACCGGCTCGACCAGGCCCTCATCGGCCAGGATGCGGACCGCCTTCCGCACCGTCTCCCGGGCCACCCCGTGCTCCTGCATCAGCGTGGTCTCGCTGGGGATCTTCCGGCCGGGCGGATAGGTGCCGCGCTCGATGCCCTCGCGCAGGATCGCGGCCAGCTGGCGGTACACCGGCACCCGGCCATCATGATCAACCGTCACATGATCAAGGTAGATAACCAGGTCAGACCGCCCCTAACCGCCCCCCGATGCATCGGGCTGTAGACGACCGCAGACGAGTGCCCTAGGCTCGCCCTTGTATAAGGAATCTCTACATCGAGCAGAGGTGGCGACGTGGACGGCAACCGCCTCCAGGCCGACCAGTGCGGCACCGCGGACGTGGACCTCAGCGACGGCAGGCACCCGGCCGACGTACTGCACGTCCCGGCCGACGAGTTCGCCGCGTTCGTCCAGCGGGTCAAGGCGGGCGCCTACGACCACCTCGCCGCCGCTGACGGCCGGGAGGGATGACATGGCGATCACACCGAGGGACGCCGCGAACATCATGGACGAAGCCTTAAGGGCCGGGCTGGCCCAGGTCCGCGCTCAGCACGGCCGCCGCTGGCCGTACATCGACCGGGACCCGGAGACACCCGGGTGGCGGGCCAGCCGGTCGACCGGCCCCGCACGTTGGCACCACATCACCGCGCCGACGCTGGCCGAGCTAGTCGGCGAGCTCGAAGCCGAGGCCGAGGTGGCCGGACCGCCTTCTGACACTTCTGACACGGGTCAGTAGGTAGACCCGGCCCGGTGACCTGGGTTTCTGACACTCCTGACGCTTCTGACAGAGTTAGTTAGGTCGCCTCGATCACCGGCCGGCCGCGCTCCGTGGCCCGTGCGGCTGGCCGGCCTAACCCCGGATTCCGGCTAACTCACCTAACTTCCGCAGGTCAGGGGCCGTTAGGTGGCCGGGCGGCCCGGGTTAGATTTCTAACCCCCGGCCGCGGCCACCTAACCCCCGGCGACCGGCCCGCCGCGGCAGTCCGGCGTAGTGGGATGACTGGCCAGGCCGGACACCACTGAGTGGTTTTTCCCACTCGCGAGTGGTCTCGCTGCTCACCTGCTCTGACCTGCGGAAGTGGTCAAAGTGGGCTCGATTCGGCGAGTGGTATCGGGCACTCCTGACCCCCGGAAAACACGCTCAGCCGATGTTCTGGCCGAGACCACTCACCCCGGCCGGCCGGCGTGGCATCCCCGGGAAGTGTCGCGCTAGCACGACAGCCGCTGACCTGCGGAAACAGCATCGGCCGCGACAGCCGCGACAGACCGCACCCGCTCTGACCTGCGATGTCGCGGTGTCGCGCTCGATGGCCACCGACCGGCCAGCCCGGTGGGCCATGGCCCCGGGCGCTGGACGGCGCACCGGCCCGCTGCAACACCGGCCGGGACGTTGCGCCCGGGCCCGAACGGTGTTGTGCCAGCACAACACGCGCTGACCTGCGGAAACGCTACTGGCCACAACAGCCGCAACACGGCACACCCGCTCTGACCTGCGATGTTGCGATGTTGTGGTGATCCCGGCCGCTGGCCCTGGCCGCCGGGCACATGGCCGGGCCTCGAGCTGGCCGGGTGCTGCAACACAACACCGGCCGAGCGTGCGGGATGACCGCCAGAGTGTTCCGGTAGCGGAACACGCCCTGACCTGGGGAAACAGGAAACAGGCGCACGGGCGGAACACTGCCGGAACACGGCGCGTAACGCTCTGACCTGCGCTTTTACTGCCAACGGAACGATTTCGGGGCTGGACGGGCCAGACTCAGCCGATCGGGCATTCCATGGGCCAGCCGTGAGCGCGCCGGATGGGCGGAACGGAACGCCCCTAGACACCGGCCCGCAGGCCCTAGGAACCTAGCACCGGTCCTAGACCCTGCTGACCTGCGGAAACGTGAACAGGGTCTAGAGCCCCTAGGACCGGAAACCCTGTGTGGCCTGGGTTCTAGGGGTCTAGGGCCGATCCGGCCACATCGCTGCCTGACCGGGCCCCATGGGGGGGTCAGGCGCGAGGACCGGCGAACGTGCCCCGGCCGGGCACCGTGTACGCCGCGCCCTCCTCGACCAGGACAGCGACCGCCCGGCGGACCGTGCCCGGCGCCAGCCCGGTGTCACTCGTCAGCGCGGTGATCGACGGCAGCGGTTCACGCGGGCTGATCGTGCCGTTCTCGATGCGCTCGCGCAGCAGGGCGGCCAGCTGGAGGTAGCTCGGTGTTGGCGAGTGCAGGTCGACGTTCAGGGGCTCCATGGCTCTACGGTAACCCCACCTGACGTGGCTGAATGACTAGACGGGGTTGACACAGTTGACAGGGCTGGCACAGTGGCGGTAGCGTGAGGGCACCTCGCCAGCCCGGGAGACGCTCCCCGCTTATGGCTCCCGGACAGGCGAGTACAGGGTTCCCCCAAGGCGTCTACCGGATCGACCCAAGCGCCTCGGGTCAGGGCCCTGGGCCCCCGGAGGCGGACGGATGGATGCAAGGGCCCAGTCCGCACCGGTTCCACTCCCGAAAGAGCCCCGGGCCGGGATCTGAGACGCCAATCGGCGCTCGGCCCGGGACTCACCACCGCAGGTGTGACCTACGAACGCACCTGCGGAGACACCGGTGCCGGGCTTTGTGGCCTAGGAACCTGAGCCCGGCACCGGGGCTACTCCCCGAAGATGACGGCCCGGCGCGACCAACCGCGCCGGGCCGTCTCGGCGTAGGACGGCACCCCGGGAACCGTTAAAGATCTCCTACGCTGGCGTGACCTGCGGAAACACGATCCGGCCATAACGGCGATAACGATCGTCCCCCCGCTCTGACCTGCGGTGTTATCGCGTTATCGCCCATCCGGCCAGCACCGCGGCCAACGCCACCCATGGGGTCAGCCGCCCGCCCGGCCACCGCCGTAACGTAACGCGCCCCGGGCCGCCGCGGCCAGCGCGTTGAGCTTCACTGCGTCGCCCTGGGCCTGGCCGATCGCCGTCTTCCCGCTGAGCTTGTGCTCGTGCACGGTGCCGTCCGCGAACACCACGAACGCGGACGCCTTGCTCTTGCGGGTCAGCCCGAGCAGCAGCCCGGCCCCCAGCGACAGCGGAGCGGCCACCAGGGCCGCGCCGACGCGGTGAGGCCGGGTGCCGTCCGTCAGTTCCGCGTGCGCCCCGGCCAGGCTGCCCAGGAGCCGCCCGCCCATCTCGTTCCTGTAGACCTGGCCGCCGCGCACCCGGACACCGAGGCCGGGCAGCTTCGTGGCCTTGCCGCCGTCCCGGCCGGCCGTCTTGGCGTCCTCGGCCGCGAGGTTGGCCATGAGGTTGCGGCCCGCCCGGATGGCTCGTTCGTGGTCGGCTGCGCTCGGCTCCATTGCTTTGCTCCCGGTAGAAAGAATCTCTACTCTCAGTAGTCGTCTGTGACTGACTGTACTCGTCTGCGGTTTTCTACTAGGCTGGGCCCTGTCAGCGCAACAAACGGCCCCCAGAACGCCGATGCAACCGGCGCCCGGGGGCCTGAGCCCTCAACCTGCTTGGAGGCAGAGGACCTATGGAAAACCGTACTGGACGCGTCACCCCGGTCACCACCTGTCCGGCATGGTGCGCCAGCGATCACGGCACCGAGCCCATGCACGCCGGTATCACCGAGCTGGGCGACGACCTGGCCGTCATCGTCGGCAGCGCGCCCGGCGACGGCGCCACTGTGGACATCATCGGCGCCCCGTGCGAAACCAGCGAGGGTGGCGTGACGCTCCCGGCCACCGCGGCGGCCCACCTCGGCGCGGTCCTGTCGGCCGTCAGCGGTGAGCGCGTCATGCGGGTCACGCAGCGGCAGCTGGACTCGATCATCGCGGCCCGCATGGCCCGGGAGGCGCGCCGGTATCAGGCACAGATCGAGCAGCTTCAGCAGGCCCTGCGAGAGTGCGCGGCCGGCTTAGTCCCGGCGTAGAACCACCGTCCACGGCCCGGTCACCTTTCGGTGGCCGGGCCGTTCATGTTCGGCGCAGGTTGGGCGGCCCGCCGAAACCGCGCACGGCCCCGGCCCGGGACCGGCCCCGCCAGCGCCCGGCCGCCGAGGCCGGCAGCGCGGTTTCGGCGGTCCCGCCCGGACCGCGACGAGACCGGCCCCCTGCGCGTGCCCGCCGTCCGTGACGACATGTGACACACGGTCCCGTGACCAGCAGGAACGACCGGCCCGCCAGTTCTGTAAACCAGCGACGCCGTGGGCGATCCCGGTCCGGCGGGCATGCTCGCCCCGGGTGTTGGAACGGACACAGGCCGGGCAATGGCAACCGGCGACGTACCTGGACCGGGTGCCGTGCTGGGCCACGATCCGCGCCGGGTAGCCGTTCTCCCGGGCCAGCCGCCGCAGCTCGGCCGGTTTCAGCCCGCCCCACATGCCGTGCACACCGGCCACGGCCAGGAGATCGACCCCGGCCCGGGCGCAGTCGAGCCGGACCGGGCAGTCCGCGCACACCCGCCGCGCCAGGGCGAACAGGAACGCCGCCGCCGGGTCATCCTCGTCCGGATGCCACGGGTCAACCTCGGCCCCGGCCCGGCCACGGCAGGCCGCGTCCCGGGCCCACTCCGGCGGCCGGGGCAGGACGTGGGGCTCCGGGACGGGCATCACCATCCGGGCTTACTTCATCCGGACGGCCCGCAGGTACGAGCCCTCGTAGATGTTGAACCCGCCCGAACCCGAGGCATTGTTGGCGAAGGCCATCTGAATGACCCCGGTGTTGCCGTTCATCGAGATCAGGCCGTCGATCTCGATGGCGAGCCGGTTCCCGATCCCGAGGCCGTAGGAAGACACCGTGTCGGCGCCGTTGCACGGGAAGCAGTAGGTGACGCCGCTGGTGTTCTGATGGGTGCACGCATACCTGAGCGTCGCCCCGATGGGCACCGGAATTGTGTGCTTGAACATCGGGGTGGCGGGGGCGTCGTAGGAGATGAACCCGTGAATCTCGTAGACCGCTGTGGCCACGTCCAGGTTGAGGACCAGGTCAACCTCGTTGGTGAACGAGGTGCTGGCCGAGTAGCTCTTCGCCGTGGTCTTCAGCGCGTACTTGGGGGTGTACAGGCCGGTGATCGCCGCGGCCCGGGCGGCTGCCTCGGCAGCCAGGGCGGTGTCGGTGGCCGTGGCCAGGGCCTGCATCTGGGTAGCCCCGTCCGGGGCGTCGGACAGAGACGGGTAGGGCAGGCCGTAGGTGGGGGTCGAACCGCTCACGTGCTTCTCCTCAATGGTGGGTCTGGATCTTGCCTAGGCTCGGCCGGTAAGCAGGCCGGTGAACATCGGCTTGGCGCCGCGCAGGGCGCGACGGACCTCCCGGTCAGGGGTGGGGACGCCGACGTAACGCTCACCGACGCGGGACCAGACAGTCTCAATGGCCCGGCCGTCCTCATCGGCCAGCCAGGCGTGATGGGCTGCGTAACCGTCGATCCAGGCCACGCCCTCGACATACGTCAGGTGCGGGTCGCGCAGCGCCAGCCGGGCATTGCTGACGAGGCAGAGCCGCGCCGTCTGGCGCGGGAACCCGCCGAAGTCACCGGGCTCGTACTCAATGCCCGCGGCCTCGACGGCAGCGCGCACGGCCCGGGAGATGCGCGGCGGGAGGTCGGCCGCGAGGATGACTGGCTCATGCTGTGGGTCGGGCCCGGTCGTGGCGATGGTGGCCCCGGCCGGGGCGGTCGCACGCTCCGCACGCTCGCGCCGTCGCCGGGCCTTGGCCTCTGGGGTGTTGCGTCGGCTCACGTCAGCGAGCCGACGTGGCCAGCCGGGCCGCCCTGTCCCGGGCATCAAGCCGGCCCCGGGCGATCGACGCCGCGGCCGAGCCCATAGCGGGCGCCTTGCTGAAGTGGTCGATCAGGTCGGCCACGGGAGTTCCGGCCCGCTGCGCGGCCAGCTCACCGTGCACGAGATCGGAGATCCCGGGCATGCCGCGGTTTTCGAAGTGGATCTGAGCCCAGCGGGAGGCGAGCACACTGGCCATGGGCGACGCCTCGCCATCGGCCAAGAGGCGGGTCACGGTGGCCCGGGCGGCGCCGATGTCGCTGACGTTGCTGAACGCCTCGCGTACCTCGTCCCGGAGCGGCAGAACCTGATCCCCAGCCGGGGCCTGGCCGCCCTGCCTCAGCGCGGTGTGCAGCTCGGCCTGGACCTGCTCGGCCCGGGCCATCAGGACCGGCGCCCCGCCGCTCGGGTTGCCGCTGATCAGCTCCCGGGCCGCGTCGGACGGATCGGCGGCCAGCAGACCGCGTACAGCGTCCGTGACCGGCCGCACGTCGACCCCGGCCGCGCTGGCCATCTCGTCAGCGCGATCCGCCCAGCCGATGATCTGCACTGCCGCGTCCACGGTCGCCCGATCTGCCTGGGCTGCCGGCCCTGGCCCCACTTCCGTACCGTTCCCCGGTGCCATCACCACGCCGATCTCCTCGCTCGTCGAGCAGCGGCCGGACCGCCGCATACGGAATCACCCAGTCCCGACCCGACCGGTACGCCCCGGCCAGCCGGCCGCGCTTGCAGGCCTTCCAGACGGCCTGGCGGCTGATGCCGAGCAGCTCAGCGGTCTCGATCGTGGTCACGCGGCAAGACTCGCCCCAGGCGTGGCAACCGTGGTCAACCTGCCAGCCGCGCCATGACCATCGGCGGTATGACCGATCAGCCCCAGCGCTCACGTGCGCAGGTCATGCGTAACGACCACCGGCCTGTTGGCGCCCTCGTCCGGCGCCTCCGGCTGGCCGCTGGCCTGTCCATGACCGACCTCGGCCGCCGCTCCACGATCCCGGTGGCCACGATCAGCCGCCTCGAAGTCGGCCAGCTCCGGCCGCGCCGGTCACTGCTGAGCGCCATCGCACTGGGCATCGACCCCGACACACAATCCGAGCACGTGGCCGAGCTGGTCGCCGCGGCCGGCGGTGACGCTGCCCTCGCTGCCGATGGCCGCTGGCCGGACTACCGGCGGCGCCGCATCACTGAGGGCATCCTGCGCGGTGACGTGCCACTCCCCAGCAAGCTGGCCCGGCGTATCCAGCTACACCAGGCCGCCGACGCCGCGCAGCGGGCCGCTGACTCGCTCATGCCCAGGGCGCTGGACGACGCGGAGACCCTGCACGAGATGACCATGCTGCTGCGCGAGGCCACCCGGCTCCGCGAGCTGGCCGGAGGCACCGTAGAGCTGCATCTACCCGGTGGCCGCGTCCTCAGGGCCGGCCAGTAGACCGCCGGACAGGGCATTGGACCGGCCGAACACGGCCCGCTGCACGGTGACGTGTCCAGACCCGAAAAACCGCCTGCGCGTGCGCGCTATGCGTAAGTGCCCGCCGACAAAATGCCTGGTCAGGGGTTTTCTCGCACGTTGACACAGTGCGCCAATGGTGTGCACACGTGGCGCAACGGTGGTCCAACCTGGGGCTGCCTACCTGGCTGTCCGCAGCGTCCGGGCTGGCCTACCTCGGTGCTGTCGTCGCTGCTCAGGTGGGCCGGGCGGCATGCCTGCCGGTCGTTCGGCGCGGCCGGGGCCGAGGTGGCCGCCGGGCGCGAGGTACGCCGCGGCGAACGCGACCGGCGCCCAGGTATGGCACGCCCCGGCTCACTCTTGGTCTGCGTAACTGGTGCGACCGGTCGTGACCTGGGCCACTGTCACCGGCAGTCACCGAAAAAACTTCGGCGCGGACGCTCGGCCCACATTCCGTTCGTGGCCAGGAATTAGCGAAGCCAATATGTAGAAGCCATTTCTACATAGGGAATTTAATCCTAATTTCATGCCCTCGAATGGCCGGCTGACTGCCACAGGATGCTCAAACCTGGTCGGCATGAACAGACCTGCTAGCCCTCAAGAGGCTGCCGAGTATGCCGGCGTCCACCACTGCACCATCCGCCGCTGGATCCGCCAGGGCAAGCTGACCGGCTACCGCGTGGGCGACTGGCTGCTCCGCGTCGACCTGGACGACGTGGACAAGCTGATCACCCCGGTTGCACCGGCTCAGCCGATGGGAGCCCGTTGACCGACGAGTGGCTAACGGTCGACCAGCTGGCCGCCTGGCTTCAGATCGCCGTGAAGACGGTCTACAAGCTCAACTCCGAAGGCACCGGCCCGCGGTACGTCCGCGTCGGCCGCCTGGCGCGCTATCGCCGCCGGGACGTGGAGGCGTGGCTCGAAGCCCAGTACGCCGACGCCGCCCGCTGACCCAGAAATGCGAAGGGCCGCCCTCCCGCGAAGAGGACGGCCCCGAGGAGCAAATTCGCTATGAACACTGTAGACGACGCTTCTACGTACCGCCCAGTCCTTGCCCTTAGTAATGAGCGAGACGCCGCGGCGGCCCGGCTGATCGCCGCTGAGCGTGCCGCGTTCGCCCGGGGCTACACAGCGGGTGCCCGGATCGGTTACGAACGCGCCGAGGCCGACATGGCCGCCCGGTGGAACCGGATCGCGGCGCCCATCGCCCGTGGCGGCCCCCAGCATGCCGAGCTGGAACTCAGACGGTGGGGCACTGGCGGCCGGGCCAGCTTCGGTGATCCCCAGCCGGGTGACCACCGCGGCGGGCCGGTCCGCTGGGACGGCATCGTCCGGGCGGCAGCATGACGACGCCCGCCGACGCCGCCGGGGCCATGCTCCGGGCCCTCAACGTGGTCCCGGACGGGGCCACCGAGATCCGGCCCTTGCGTGAGACCAGCCTCGCCGCGCTAGTCAGCGCAGGTGTCCCGCCACCTGACCTGATGTGCGGAGACATGCTCTACGCCGGGGGCCTGCACTCGATCTCCGGGCCGCCCGACAGCGGCAAGACCACGATTGCGCTGTGGTGGCTGCTGTCGCTGGCCAGGGCCGGGCACACGGTGATGTTCCTCGACGAGGAGGGCGGCGACGAGCTGGTCGCTGAGAAGCTGATCGCGCTCGGGGCCACGGCCGGGGAAGCCGAGCGGATCCGCTACTTCCCGTTCCCGGCCCGGACATGGACCCCCGGGGACGTGACTGCGCTCCGGGCCACGGTGGACGAGCTGAAGCCCTCGATGATGCTGTGGGACTCCTCGGCCGCGTTCCTGTCCCGGGCTGGTCTGGACGAGAACTCCGCGTCCGACGTGACCCGCTTCTGGGCCCAGGTGCTGACCCCGGTTGCCCGGGAAGCCGGCGTGGCCGTCGTGGTGATCGACCACGACACCAAGAGCGGGGACGCGTCCAGGTTCGCCCGGGGCAGCAGCGCCAAGCTCGCAGGCTGCGACGTGGCGATGAAGGTGTCCATCGTCCGGGCGTTCGACCGGGCCACGGACGGCGCGCTGCGGCTGACCGTCAGCAAGGACCGGCGTGGCTGGCTTCACCGCTTCTGGGACGTCGTGGTCCAGGTCGGCGTGGTCATGTGCCTGGACTTCCGGGAGACCACCGAGCCGGACACCGCCCCGGGCGCGGCCGAGCACACCCCGGCGACCGCCAAGGTGCTGGCCGCCCTCACCGGTGAGCCGTCCGACTTGCGGCAGATAGGCGATCGGATCGCCGACCGGACCGGGTCAGGCCTGAGGCGGGAGACGGTCAGCCGGTCGCTCAATGAACTGCTGACCAATGGCCTGGCTGACCGACTGGACAACGGACCGGGCAAATCGGCCCTTTGGACTGTTTCCGCAGGTCAGACCTGTGACGGTCACACCCCCCGAGGTGACCTGTGATCGCGGCTCTGATCACACCCCTAGCGTTTCCGCAGGTCAGACCTGTGACGTCACAGGTTTCGTCACACCTCAGCCAGGGGGGTGTGACCTGTGACCGCCCTTATAAGGGGGCGGTCACAGGATCACAGGTCACCCCCTGGCCCCCGATCACAACCACCGGAGCCCCAGAATCCGGAGTCCGTCATGCCTGCTGACCGCTGCTCACACAACTACCCCACTAGCCTCGATGGCGTCGGCATCGGCTGCCCCACCTGCCGAGCCGAACTTGACGCCGGACGCCGGTCCCGTGACGCCGGCATGGCCGCGGCCGAGGACCGCCCGGCCGCCGGCCAGGACCGGGCCGTGATCCGTCAGGCCATCGAGCACTGTGCCCGGCTCGGTGCACCTTTCAGCGCCGACACCGTCCGGCCGCTGCTGCCCGAGGTGTCCGGCGCGCTGATCGGAGCAGGATTCATGGCTGCGTCCCGGGCCGGGCTGATCGAGCAGGTCGGCACGACCCAGGTCCGGCACGCAGCCGGTCACGCCCGGCTGGTCAAGGTCTGGCGCGGCACGGGCCGGACGCGTACCGTGACGGGCAAACAGCCCCAGTCCCGCACCCGGAGTACCCGACGTGAGCCCAACGCGTCTACGGGCCTTACAGCGCCACGGACAGCCAGCGGCCGGTCACGGACCGGCAAGGCCACCGTCCTGCTCACCGCTGGCCGCGTCCACGTCATCCGCGCCGACGAGGACGGCCGGGCCGTCGTCCAGGTCGACGGCGACCACGCCACCTACACCGCCCGGCGCACAGCTGGCGGCCGGTGGTCCTGCGACTGCCCGGCGGGCCGGTATGGCTCGGAGTGCTCGCACCTGGCCGCCGCCCAGCTCGTCACGATCCCGGCCGGGGCCGCGTCGTGACCGGCTGCCGGTGGGTCCTCGAACTACCGCCGGGCATGGAGCTGCTGACCGCCAACCAGCGGCCACACTGGGCGGTCCGTGCCCGGCGCACCCGGGCCCTGCGCGA
This sequence comes from Streptosporangiaceae bacterium, assembly GCA_036497405.1. Taxonomy (GTDB): domain Bacteria; phylum Actinomycetota; class Actinomycetes; order Streptosporangiales; family Streptosporangiaceae; genus Bog-532. The sequence continues at coordinate 14,918 of DASXJM010000252.1, forward strand.
AGCCGCCGCATGGATGGCACGGGCCGCCCGGGTGCCGCAACTGGAACACGTCCACGTGCTGGCCGAGTACCGGCCACCGGACCGGCGCCGCCGAGACCCCGCAAACTGGCAACCCAGCTTCAAGGCCGCTGTCGACGGCCTGGTCGACGCCGGGATCGTCCCCGACGACGACGCCGCCCACCTGACCGGCCCGGACCCCCGGCTCGGGCCGGTCACACCCCGCGGCCAGATCGTGCTGACCATCACTGCAACCGAACCCGCACCGGGCCGCTGACCAGCGTGAACCGGCCCGTACATCTACGCGTCATCTCTACAACCGCAGTACCACGAAGGAGCCCCAATGTCCGTTTACAGCTACTGCCCCTGCCGTGACCAGCACGGCACGAAGTACCCGCCCGGCAAGTGCCCGCGCACCAAGGAACGTGGCCACCGCCGATGGGCGTTCGTGATCGACCTCGGGAAGACCTGGGACGAGGCCAAGCAGCGGCACGTCCGCCAGCAGCTACGCCGGACCGGCTTCACCACCCAGCGCGCCGCCCAGGACGCCGAGGCCAACGAGCTGCCCGGCATCCGCACCGGCACCGCGCCGAGCCTGCGCGACCGGCAGCTGACCGTGGCCGACTGGTCCCGGACGTGGCTCGACTCCAAGGTGAGGCTGAAGCCGTCGACCCGGACCTGGTACGCCGACGTGCTCCGGGTGTACGTGGTGCCCGCGCTCGGCTCGATCCCGATTACGCAGCTGCGCGCCGACCACATCGACCAGATGATGAGCCAGATACGGACCGGGAAGCTCCGGCCAGCGTCGAACCGGCGCGGGCCGGACGGCACGGTCTCGGCGCGCACGGTGAGCCACGTCTACGCCATCACCCGGAACATGCTCGGCGCCGCGGTGAAGCGCCGGATGCTGCCGTTCAACCCGTGCGTCGGCGTCGAGCTCGAAGCCCCGGCCCAGCGCGAGGCCAGTGTCTGGGGCCCGGCCGAGGTCGACGCGTTCCTGGCCTACGCCGAGCAGCACGAGCCACGGTGGGCGATCGGCTACCGGCTGGCGCTGAAGTTCGGGATGCGGCGCGGTGAGATCCTCGCCATGCCGCTGGCCGAGGTCGGCGCGGACATCCGCGTCCGGGCCAACGCCGTCCAGATCGGCAGCGAGGTTGTGGTGGGCGCGCCGAAGTCGGCCGCCGGTACCCGCTCGATCCCGGTCGACGCCGACCCGGGCATGGCCGAGGCGCTCCGGCGGCACCGCAAGCGGCAGGCCGCCGACCGGCTCGCGGCCGGGCCGGACTGGCACGAGTCCGGACTGCTGGTCACCGACGACCATGGCCGCCCGGCGGTGCCGTGGCGGTTCACCGCCCGGTTCCGCGAGCTGCGCACCGCGGCCGGCCTTCCGGCGATCACGCTGCACGAGGGACGGCACACCGCCAACTCGCTGTGGCGCGAGGCCGGGATTGACGGCCGGGTCCGCCAGGCCTGGATGGGCCACAGCACGCTGGCGCTCACCGAGGGCACGTACAACCACGTCCGGCCGGCCGCCCACGACCAGGCCGCGAAGCTCGCCGCCGCCTACTGGGAATCGCACAGCCGAACGGGCACCGTGTGACACCGATGTGACAATCGGGGCCCGCTCGGCCGGTCACGCGGCCCGGCCAGATACCCGCCGGAGGCGGTATCTGTGCAGGTGGCGGAGGCGGACGGGAATCGAACCCGCCGACGGCGCGGAGCACCGTCCGCCAGTTTTGAAGACTGGGAGGGCCACCAGGCACCCAGACGCCTCCGCGGCCGACTTTACTGGGGAGAATGGGTGCCGACGACACCGAAGAGGGGATGTCAGCGTGACCAGTATTCGTCCGTGGTGGCAGGAAGCCGTGGTCTACGAGGTGTATCCGCGCAGTTTCGCGGACGCCAACGGCGACGGAATCGGGGATCTGGAAGGCCTGCGCACGCGCCTGCCCTACCTGGCCGACCTCGGGGTGGACGCGATCTGGATGACGCCGTTCTATCCGTCGCCGCTGGCCGACGGCGGTTACGACGTGGCCGATTACCGGGACGTGGATCCGCGCATCGGCACGCTGGCCGGGTTCGACGAATTGGTGGCCGACGCCGCCGAGCTGGGGTTGCGGGTCATCGTCGACCTGGTGCCGAACCACTGTTCTTCCGAGCACCCGTACTTCCAGGCCGCGCTGACCGCCGCCCCGGGCAGCCCGGAACGGGAGATGTTCCTGTTCCGGGACGGGCGCGGGCCGGACGGGAACGAGCCGCCCAACAACTGGCAGTCGAACTTCCACGGCTCGGCCTGGACCCGGGTCACCGAGCCGGACGGCCGCCCCGGCCAATGGTACCTGCACCTGTTCGACTCCGGCCAGCCCGACTGGAACTGGCGCAACCCCGCGGTGACCAGCTACTTCGAGGAGATCATCCGGTTCTGGCTGGGCCGCCGCGTGGCCGGGCTGCGGATCGACGTCGCCCACGGCCTGTTCAAGGCCCCGGACCTGGCCGACCTGGACGAGGCGGGCCCCGTGGACAACCGCCCGTCGGCCTACTACCACCGCGCCGAACTGCAGGGGCTGTACCGGCTGTGGCGGATCATCCTCGACTCCTACGAGCCCGGTGAGTTCCCGGGCCCGCGCACCGCGGTGGGTGAGGTCTGGTACGAGTCTCCGGAGACGCTGGCGCCGTACCTGGCGGGCAGCGGGCTGCCGCAGGTGTTCAACTTCAACCTGATCCTGGCCCGCTGGGACGCGGCTGAACTGCGGGAGTCGATCGACTCGATCAGCGCCATGGCGGGCGGGGACCGCGCGCCGTGGGTGATCAGCAACCACGACGTGACCCGGCCGGTGACCCGGTACGCGGTCAACGAGGGTGGCGGCCCGCGGCGGGCAGGCAAGCTACCCCAGGTCGGCGACCCGGAGCTGCGGGCCGGGGCGGCCCGGGCCCGGGCGGCCGCGCTGCTGATGCTGGCCCTGCCCGGCTCGGCCTATCTGTATCAGGGCGAGGAGCTGGGCCTGCCCGAAGTGGTCGAGCTGCCCGACGACGCCCGTCAGGACCCGGCGTTCATCCGGTCCAAGGGTACGGACCCAGGGCGGGACGGCTGCCGGGTGCCAATGCCGTGGACGGCCACCGGGCATTCGTTCGGCTTCTCCCCCGACCCGGGCCAGCGCCAGGCGACGGCACCGTGGCTGCCCCAGCCCAGCTACTGGGGGCACTACAGCGTGGCCGGGCAGCTCGGCGACCCGGACTCGTTCCTGACCCTGTACCGGCAGGCGCTGCAGTTGCGGCGGACCCATCCGGCATTGGGGTTCGGGGAACATGATGGCCAGGACGGTCACCGAATGCTGTGGCTGGACGGCCCGGACGGCACGCTGTTCTTCAGCCGCGAACCCGGATTCGTATTCGCGGCCAATACCGGCCCGGCCGAGGTAACGCTGCCGCCGCACAGCAAGGTGCTGCTGGCCAGCGGCCCGATCGAGGACGGCAAGCTACCCCCGGACACCGCGGTCTGGCTGGCCGTCTGAAGCCCGGTTTCAACCGCTGCCGGGTGCCGTGACGTAGCGGCGCCCGGCAGGGGTGGTCCAGCGCATGACCCCGGGCCTTGTCTGCTCGAGCCGCCAGCCCTGGGACTGCTTACACCGGTGATGGTGCCGGCACAATGGGGCCAGGTTGCATTCGCAGGTCCGGCCACCCTGGTCGTAGGGGGTGGTGTGGTCGAGGTCGCAGCGGACGGCGGCTCGCCGGCAGCCAGGAGCGCTGCAGGTCGGAGTGCGGGCCCAGATCAGGTGCTGGAGCTTGCGGCTGGGCTGGTAGCCCGATTCCTGGTGCCGATGGTCACAATCACCCTCGGCCAGTGGGCTGATCATCACCGTGAACCCGGTCGAGCCGGGCCGGTTCAGATCCGGTGGGCGGCCGGGCAGGCATCCATGCCCAATGGCCTGTCCATCCGCGCCGGTTACGGTGACGCAGAACCGACTCCTCGGGTGGGCCGCCGCCGTGGCACCCAGCTCACGGGCCAACATCGGGTCCACCGGCCCAAATCCGGCCACGTGACCCGGTTCGTCCGCCAGCCCAAGCTGGGTGAGCAGCGGGACCGTCAGCGTGACCCGCGCGGCCAGCCGGCGTAGGGCCGCGGGTTGGGCCGACTCGGCGCCGGGACTGCAGGACGGGCCCAGTGTGGGTCGCCGGTCCGGATCGGGTGGCTGATTCGAAGTGGGTGGCTGATTCGGAGTGGGTGGCCGATCGGGGTTGGCTGCCTGGCGTGGCTTGGCGGGCGGGGTGGAGTCCTGGCCGAGAAGGGCGTCGAGGTAGGCGCGGGCGCGCAGTTCCTCCAGCGAACCGGGCAGGCCAGCGTCGCGGAGGACCCGTGCGCGGTGGTCGAGGCGCTGGTCGGCGGCCAGCACGTCGGCCGGCGGGAGACCGTAGCCAGCCAGGGCGGCGGTGCCGGCGTCCTCTTGCCACCGCCGCACGCGGGGGTCCTTTTGCGCCTCTTCCCGGCGACGGGCGGCGGCTTGCGGGTCGACCGCGAGGACCGCCCGGGCCAGCGCGGCTCGCAGCTGGCCCAGGGTCTGCCGCCCGGCCGCGGGCAGAATCCGGGACTCGACCGCGTGGGCGTCGTCGTTGCTGAGAATCCGCGTGGCCTCGGTGATTGTCCGGGCTTTGGGCTGGTCAATGAGGCCCTCATGCAGGGCGTGGGTCGTGCCGGGCAGCCGAATCTGCTGGTCCAGCGCTTGGTCCAGGTAGGTGCCGGCGGTCCGGACGCTCAGGTGCAGGGCGGCCGCGATCTCGTCGGCGATGAACTCGCTCAGCTGGGCGGGAAAGCTACCGGGTGGAGCGGGCGCGATCCGTTCCTCGGGCCGACGGCGAGCCAGTTCGGCCATGACCGCCAGCAGGCCTGAGGTGCACCAGGATTGCAGCCGGTACCAGGCCCGGAGAGCGCCGATGAGCTCGTCATCGTCCAAGTCGGCCAGGCGACCGTCGCGGGTGACGGCGTCGGTGAGCCCGGCCAGGGATCCGCATGGCGCGGACGTGTCCAGGGCACCGCCGGACTCGAAACCGGAGCCTGCGCGGGATGAGGTCACCGGCGTACGAGGCCGGAACCCCGCGTCGAGGTGCTCGCCAGCCGCCGCGGCCGCACGTTGATGTCGCTCGGCGTCCACGCGGGCAATGAGTTCGCGGATGGAAAGGCCGGCGTATTCCGGTGGGCAGGACGAGGCAAAACTGGCCGGATCCGAGCCGAGATACTCCGTGAATTGAAGCGCGCTGATCGACGGTGAATCCCAATCGTCGCCCGCTCCGGATATCAGCTCAGTCATTGTTCACTGCCTCCCTCCGATGCCGGTCGGCTGATACGAACATATTATCGAATGCAGGGAGGATGAGCAACTAACATCCATTATTGATTTCCAAAACTGCACACGTAAAAGATCGCACACGTAAAGTGAATTGTGACGTGCGCTTTTATCAATGGGCACCGTCGCGGGTAGGCCGAGCCGGGGCCGACACAGAGATTGCTGGGAGGTGCAGTGCCGTGAGGGCGCCAGCGCGGTGGTGACGAAAACGTCACCCATGCCAGTCCGCGTGAGATGACCGAGTGCGAAGTGGCCTCACTGAAGAAAGGCACAAGAAAAGACTAGGAGAGGTCTGCTGCCCGGGCTGGTCAGCGCAGGCGGCGGCGGTCGTCGGGCAGCCGTTCCGTGATGCGGGCCCGGTCCAGGAACTCCAGCAGCGGGATGGCCACCCGCCGGGTGGTGCCGAGGGCCTGGCGGGCCTGGGCGGTGGTGAACGGCTGCGGTAGCTGGGCCAGGGCCTGGGCGGCTTTGGTGTCGGCCCCGGGAGCCAGCACGATCTGGTCGCTGACCCGCAGCAGCAGGCCGGCCCGGGCCGCGGCCGCGATCGACCTGGTGTCCAGGCCCAGTTCCTGGAGCCGGGCCGCCTCCGGGGCGCGGAACGGGCCGTCAGCCAGGTCCGACCGGACGGCGTGGACCGCGGTCAGCAGCCGCTCCGGAACGGCGGCGGCCCGGGCCGGGGCCGGCTGGCCGGGCGGGTTCGGAGCCTGGGCGACGGTCAGGTAGCCGCCGTGCACGGTGACGGACGGGGGCGGCCCGGCGGCGGGCCGGGCCAGGGCTTCGACCAGCGCCCGGGTGGGCAGGTGGAGCGCGGCGCGGGCCGCTTCTACCGGCAGGCCGACGGCCAGCGGGTTCTTGGTGGCGTGATCGGTGACCAGCTGGTCCAGCTGCTCCCGGGCCGCGGCCCAGAAGGCCGGGTCAGCCAGCCAGTCCCCCGCCACTGGGTTCGGGCCGCCAGTGAGACCCATGGCGGCCAGGGTCGGCTGCCGGAGCAGACCATGGCGACGCAGCAGGTCGGCGACTCTGGGGGTGGCGGGCCAGGCGCCCAGTTCGGTGGCGGCGGCCGCGGCGGCTCCACGCCGGGTCAAGGGGGGCGGGGTCACGTCGAGCACGGTCGCGCCCAGGATGAACAGGCCGGCCGCGCCCGGGTCGCGCAGGAGCAGCCGGTCTCCCGCGTGCAGCGGCAGCGGGTCACGCAAGGTGAGGCGGGCCAGCACCGTGGCGGGTGTGGCTCCTGGGGCGGAGGTGGCTTTGGGGCTTCTGGGGTCTGTGTTGCTGGCGGGGCCTAGGTTGGTGGGGTTGAGGAGGCGGACGTGGGCGGGGGTTCGGGCGGAGCCGATGTGCACGGTCAGGGTCCGGGGCAGCCGGGTCTCGGGGGGCGCGGCCGCTGACTTGCCTGCGCCCGGGGGCCGGGCCGGGAGGTCGCAGCGGACGTCGATGGTGGTGGTCAGGGTCCACTGGTCGGGGGTGACCAGGGCCATGCCGCGGGTAAGGATCTCACGGGGCAGGCCGCGCAGGTTCAGGGCGACCCGGGCCACCCCTTGGACGTGGTCGGTGGAGCGCTGGCGGGACTCGATGGAACGCACTCGCACGGGGCGCAGGGACGGAGCCAGGAGCAGTTCGCCGCCGGTGCGCACGGTTCCGGCGGGGAGGGTGCCGGTCACCACCGTGCCACTGCCCCGGATGCTGAACGCCCGGTCCACCCAGAGCCGGACCGGTGCGGCCGGGTCGGGCACGGGGAGGGCCCGGGCCAGGCGGGCCAGGGCCTGGCGGAGTTCGGGCAGGCCGGCGCCGGTCACCGCGCTGACCGCGACCGCCTCGACCTGGCCCAGGCTGGTGGCGGCCAGTTCGGCCTGGGCCCGGCGCAGCACGGGGGCGGGGTCGGCCAGGTCGGCGCGGGTGACGGCGAGGAGCCCGTGGGAGATGCCGAGCGCGTTGATGGCGGCCAGATGCTCGGCGGACTGGGGCATCCAGCCGCCGTCGGCGGCCACCACCATCAGCACCGCGGGCACCGGGCCCAGGCCGGCCAGCATGTTGGGCACGAACCGCTCGTGCCCGGGCACGTCCACGAACGCGATGGCGGGCCCGTCCGGGCCGTCCGGCTCGTCCATCCAGGCGAACCCCAGGTCGATGGTGAGGCCGCGGCGGCGCTCTTCCGCCCACCGATCGGGTTCCATGCCGGTGAGCGCGCGGACCAGGGTCGACTTGCCGTGGTCCACGTGACCGGCGGTGGCGATGACCTGGGTGACGGTCACCCAGCCGCCGCCAGGATCGCCCGGGTCAGGGTGCCGTCGTCGGCTGGGGGCACGGCCAGCAGATCGAGCAGCAGGCGACCGCCCTCGACCCGGCCGACGACCGCTGGAACCTGCCCGGCCTGAACGGCGGGGCCGGTGCGCAACGGGCCGGTCAGGGCCTCGGGCACGCTGACCGCGGCGCTGGCTAGCGGAACGCCGGGAGCCCCGCCGCCACCGACCGCGCCCTCGGTGCGAACGGCGCAGGCGTCGATCCCGGCGCCGGACAGCCCGGCGACCAGGCCTTCGACCCGGGTGAAGAGGTCAGCGGGATCAGCGGCCAGCGACTGCGCGACGGGGGCCGGCGGTCCGGTGAGGGTGGCCTCCAGCGCGGCCAGGGTCAATTTGTCGACTCGCAGGGCGCGGGCCAGCGGGTGCCGGGCCAGCCGGGTCACGATTGGCTCCCGGCCCAGCAGCAGCCCGGCCTGGGGGCCACCCAGCAGCTTGTCACCGCTCGCGGTGACCAGGTCGGCGCCAGCGCGCAGCGTGGTCTGGGCGTCCGGCTCGTCGGGCACGGCCGGATGCGGGGCCAGCAGGCCGGACCCGATGTCGGCGACCAGCGGGACCGCCGGGGCCCCCTGACCGTCCCGGCTGGTCAGGGCCGTGGCCAGGTCGGCCACGCTGGCCTGGGCGGTGAAGCCCTCGATCCGGAAGTTCGACGGGTGGACCTTGAGCACGAACCCGGTGTCCGGGCCGATGGCCGCCAGGTAGTCGGCCACCGTGGTCCGGTTGGTGGTGCCGACCTCACGGAGGCGGGCACCGGTGGACGCCAGCAGGTCCGGGAGCCGGAACCCGTCCCCGATCTCGACCAGTTCGCCGCGGCTGATCACGATCTGCCGTCCAGCGGCCAGCGCGGTCGCGGCCAGCACCACGGCGGCGGCGTTGTTGTTGACCACGTGCACCCGCCCGGCCGCGGGCACCGCGGCGGCCAGCGCGGTCAGCGCGCCCCGGCCCCGCCGCCCGCGGGTCCCGGTAGCCAGGTCGTACTCCACGTCGGTGTAGCCAGCGGCGGCCAGCAAGGCGTCGGCCGCGGCCGACGACAGCGGAGCCCGGCCCAGGTTGGTGTGGACCACGACCCCCGTCGCGTTGATCACCGGGGTCAAGGTGGCGGCCCGGGCCGGCAGCCCGGCCAGGGCCGCGTCCAGGGCCTGATCCGGGGGCACCTCACCCCGGCGCACCTGATCCTGGGCCCGGGTCACGGCCGCCTTGACCAGGGCGCGGCCGAGCCGACGTTCGGCGTCGGCCAGCCTCGGGTCGGCCAGCAGCACGTCGGTGCGCGGCACCAGGCGCCGGGTGTCCACGGAGGTGACCCTACCCGTGCACCCGGTCGTTACCTACGGCAGTGCCTACGGCCCGCTGCCGTGACGTGACCGAGACCGGGAGGCCCGGCATACAAAGCGATCTGGGGGGTATCGCGGTTGACACAACTTCACCACCCCCCTTCCCCCTCGCAGGAGGAGTGATCGTTATGGCAGGGATGCTGCGCGTTCCGCGGAGCCGCGGCGCCCTCACCGGGGCGCTACTGGTGCTGCTCGGTATCTGGGGCGGCCTCATCGCCTTCGTCGGCCCGTACTTCCATTACGCCTATACGCCGGACAAGGCGTGGACCTACACCACCGGCCGCCTGTGGCTGGAGATCCTGCCCGGCGCGGCCGCCGTCCTCGGTGGCCTCATCGTCGGCGGGTCGGCCAGCCGCCCGGTTGCGATCTTCGGTGCCTGGCTGGCCGCGCTGAGCGGCGCCTGGTTCGCCCTCGGCGGCCTGCTCAGCACGCTGTGGACGATTGGCGGCAACGCCGGCCACCCGGTTGGCGACAACCTGCACCGCGTCACCGAGCAGATCGGCTTCTTCACCGGTCTGGGGGTGGTCATCGTGTTCCTGGCCGCGGTCGCCCTGGGCCGCTTCACGGTGATCGGGCACCGGGAGCGGCTGGCCGCCGAGGCGCCGGTGGACGCGCCCCCGGAGGAGCAGCTGCCCGCCGACGACACCGTCCCGGTCCGGGAGCCGGTCGGCGCGCACGCCAGCACGGCCGACGGCCGTCTCGACGACAGCCACAACCTGGACGACACCCGCACCGACACGCCGAGGGTGACCGACACCACTGAGCCCCGGACGGCCCCGGAGACCCTCACCCCGCCCAACACCGAGGTCGAGGAGACCCGCGTCGCCGGTTCGCCCACGTCCCGGGACTCTGGCCCCGCTTAGATCGCGCTCACAATTTCGTGGCTGAAAGTGGCCGCCGGCGGTGCCGGCGGCCACTTTTATATTGCGCTTCGGAAGTAATTACGGATATATCCCATTTCCGAGGTTCACCAGTCGGGAACCTTGTAACCTGCTTAACCGTTAGTATCTGCGTCGGGCCTGAATTCATCGCTGGTTAACAGCGGAATGCGAGCGCGTTCTGCGCGCCGGGCGGACGAAGGGACTTCGGTGGCAGAGGCACAACAGGCCGTGGCCCCGGTGCGGACTCCACCGACGGCCGCCTCGCCGGTAACCGCACCCGACGGGCCGACCGCCCAGGTGGCCCCGCTGGTCCCGGCCCAGGCACGCCCGGGGCGACGCCGGACCTGGCTGCTCATTGCGGGCATCGCGATTTTCGCCGGCGTCCTCGCGGTCTATATCGCCGACCTGGCCAATCATCTCTCCGCCCTGGGTCAAATGCGCGACCTCGCCGTGTACCGCGCGGGCGGGCTGATAACCCGGCACGCGTCACCGCCGGGTCATTACGACCATTCGGTCGGATTGTATTCATGGCAGGGCAAATACCGGGTTTCCTTCACTTACACACCCATCGCGGCGATCATTTTCGCGGCCGGCTCGCTGCTGTCGTGGCTGGCCCTGCGCTGGGTCATGACGATCATCAGCCTGGCCGCTCTGCTGCTGTCGGTGTGGCTGACGTTCGGCGCCCTGGGCTATTCCAGCCGCCGGGTCCGGGCCGGGGCCACCTTGCTGGCGGCGGCGGCCGCCCTGGTCACCGAGCCGATGCAGCAGAACCTGGCCCTGGGCCAGATCAACCTGCTGCTCATGCTGCTGGTGGTGGTGGACCTGACCCAGCCCCGGCCCCGGTGGTGGAACGGCGTCGGCATCGGGCTGGCCGCGGGCATCAAACTGGTCCCGCTCATCTTCATCCCCTACCTGCTGCTGACCGGGCGGTTCCGGCAGGCGGCGGTGGCCGTGGCCACGTTCGCGGCCACGCTCGGGATCGGCTACGCAATGCTGCCCGGAGCCTCGGCCCAGTACTGGTGGGACGGCCTGTTCCTGAACGCCAACCGGATCACGTTCATGGGCACCCGCGGCAACCAGTCGCTGCGCGGCACGATGACCCGGTTCATCGGCAGCGTGAACGGCGCGGGCGGCGCCTGGCTGGCCGTGGCCATCACGGTGGCGGTCGCGGGCCTGGTCGCGGCGGCGGCCCTGTACCGGGCGGGTCATCCGGTGCCGGGCATGCTGGCCTGCGCGCTGACCGGGCTCCTGGTGTCCCCGCTGTCCTGGGACCACCACTGGGTGTGGGTGGCGCCGGGCCTGGCCTACCTGGGGCACCAGGCGACCCGGGCCCGGGGCCGGGCCCGGCTGGCGTGGTGGCCAGGGCTGGCGGCGCTGTTCGCGGTGTTCGCGGCGTTCCCGCAGTTCTGGTCACCCAAGGCGGCGCTGATCCCGGCGGGCTGGGTCTGGTACAGCCCCACCCGCTACTTCGCCTACGGCGACAACCCGGCCTACAACGAGTACCACTGGAACCTGGTCCAGACGCTGGCCGGTGACGCCTACGTGTTCGCGGGCCTGCTGGCCCTGGGAGTGCTGGTCGCGGCGGCGGTGCGCGCCCGGGGCAAGGTGCCCCGTTTGTCATAACCCGCGGGGCGTGATGGGCTCGCCGTGATGAGCACCGAACTGGCCCGGATGCGGGATCGCATGGTCGCCGACGTGACGGCGGCCCACCAGACGGTGAGCGCCCCGGTGACCGAGGCTCTGCGGGTGGTGCCGCGGCACCTGTTCCTGCCCGGGATACCGCCTGAGGGGGCCTACCGCGACGACGCCATCGTGACCCGGCGCGGCCCGGACGGCCAGCCGACCAGTTCGTCCTCCCAGCCCACGATCATGGCCATCATGCTGGACCAGCTCGGGCTGGAGCCCGGCCAGCGGGTGCTGGAGATCGGGGCCGGCACCGGCTACAACGCGGCGCTGATGAAGTACCTGGTGGGGCCGTCCGGGTCCGTGACCACCGTCGACCTGGACGAGGACGTGGCCCGGGAGGCCGCGGCCCATCTGGCCGAGGCGGGCTACCCGGAAGTGACGGTGGTGGCCGCCGACGGCGCCGAGGGTTACCCGGACGGCGCACCCTACGACCGGGTCATCGCCACCGTCGGGGTCAGCGACCTGGCCCCGGCCTGGCTGGATCAGCTGGGCCCGGGCGGGCGGATCGTGGTCCCGCTCGACCTGCGCGGGTCTCAGCGCTCCGTTGCCTTCGAGCGAACCGATGGGGTTTCCGGGATGTGGCTGAGCCGGTCGGTGGTGCCGTGCGGGTTCATGCGCATGCGCGGCAGCCTGGCCGGGCCGGAACGGACCCAGGTCATCGGCGGGCACCACGAGCTGTCGCTGACCTTGCCCGACTCCCGGACGGTGGACCTGGCCACGCTGGCCGGGAACCTGGAAGCTCCGGGCGGCCCCGCCGCCGAGCAGGCCACCCGGGTCCTGGCGGGCCCGGCTCAGCTGTTCGACGGGCTGGGGCTCTGGCTGGCCCTGCACGAGCCCCGCCTGGGCGTGCTCAGTGACTCCGGTGAGGCCGGGACCACCACGTTGCTCCGCGCCCCCACCAGCCTGCGCGGCCAGCACGTGACGGCCGGGGTCTTCGATCAGGCGGGCAGCTTCGCTGTGCTGGCCCGGCCCGAGAACTACCCGCCGGAGCCGGACGGCGGCGGCGTGCCGCCCAGGGGGCCGCCCGCTGATCCGCCTGCCGAACGGCGGAGGCGGGGGCTGCGGGCCATCCCGCCGTTCGAGCTCAGCGTGCTCGGTTACGGCCCCCACGGGGCGGAGCTGGCCGCGAACCTGGCCGCGCTGCTGGAAGCCTGGGACGCGGCTGGGCGGCCGGGGACCAGGAACTTCGCCATCCGCGCCTACCCGGGCCGGACCGGCGACGAGGTGGCCACGGGCCCGGGCGAGTCGGTCCTGACTCGCCCGCACACCGCGTTCGTGGTGTACCCGCTCGACCTTCCGTAACCTTGGGGCCCATGGACGCGGCCACAGACCAGCTGGAGATCGAGCAGAAGTACGACGCGGGGCCTGATTTCAAACTCCCCGACCTCGGGACGCTGCCCGGCTACGCGGTGACCGAGCCCGAGACCTTCCATATGAACGCCACCTACTTCGACACCGACGACCTGCGGCTGGCTGCGAACAAGGTGACGCTGCGCCGCCGGACCGGCGGCGAGGACGACGCCTGGCACCTCAAGCTCCCGGTCCGGCCCGGCACCCGGCGCGAGCGGCACCTGCCCCTCAGCGCGGGCACCGGCACGGTGCCCGCGGAGATGCAGGCCATGGTGGCTGAGTTCACCGGCGGGCAGCCCCTGCGGCCGATCGTGCAGCTGAACACCACCCGGGTCATCCGCCGGCTGACTACGCCGGGCGGCCAGGCCCGGGCCGAGGTCGCGGACGACCACTGCACCGGCTACCGGCTGCCCGCCGACCAGGCCGCTGACCCAGCCGCCGGCGTCCAGGGCGCCCCGACTAAGCCGCTGATCTGGCACGAGATCGAAGTCGAGCTGATGTCGGGCGAGCCCGATGTGCTCGCCGCCGCCGGTGACCTGCTGACGGCGGCGGGCGCTCGCCCGTCGGCCTCCGCGTCCAAGCTCAGCCGGGTGCTCGAGCAGGGCTGACCAGCCAGATGACCAACCTTCGGTAAATTCCAGATCTTTCAGAGCCGACGTTCAGGAACTCACCAGGAAGGCGGGCTTGGGTAGAGGGCAGTCAGGTCCATGAGTCAGGGGGAGGAAGCGATGGTCCGCACGGACGCCGGGACGGCGACCGCGAGCTGGACGGCGCTCGGCTGCCTGGTCCACCTGACCGTCACCGACCCCGCCGCCCTGGCCTCGGCCCGGGCCATGCTGACCACCGACCTGGCCGACCTCGACGCGGCCTGCAGCCGGTTCCGGCCCGACTCCGAGCTGGCTCAGCTGGATCAGGCCGGCGGGCAGCCCACGGCGGTCAGCCCCCTGCTGGCCGAAGCCATCGCGGTGGCGCTGCGGGCCGCCGAACTGACCGGCGGCGACGTGGACCCGACGGTCGGGGAAGCCATCGCCGCGGCTGGCTATGACCGCGACTTCGCCCTGATCCCGGCGGACGGTCCCGCCATCAACCTGGTCGTCCGGGCCGTACCCGGCTGGCGGCAGGTCGTCCTGGACCGGGCGGCGGGCACCGTGACCGTGCCGCCCGGGGTCCGGCTCGACCTGGGCGCCACCGCCAAGGCCTGGGCTGCGGACCGGGCGGCGGCCCGGATCAGCGCGGCCGTGACATGCGGTGTTCTGGTCGGGCTGGGCGGAGACATCTCGGTGGCCGGCCTGGCTCCGGAGGGCGGCTGGCGCATCCGCGTGCAGGACATCACCGGCCGCCCGGACGAGGATCCCGGCGGCCCCGCGGTCACCGTGGCCATCGTCAGCGGCGGCCTGGCCACCTCGAGCACCACGGCCCGCCGCTGGCGCCGGGGTGGCAGCCTGCTGCACCACATCCTGGACCCGCGCACCGGCCTGCCCCCGGCGCCGGTCTGGCGGACGGTCTCGGTCACCGCGGCCACCTGCGCCGACGCCAACGCGGCCAGCACCGCGGCCATCATCCGGGGCGCGGTCGCCCCCGGCTGGCTGGCCGCTCAGCACCTGCCGTCCCGCCTGGTCACCGACTCCGGACGGGTCGAAACCGTGGCGGGCTGGCCCGCCGAATAACCCCGATCGGGCAGCGCGGCCGGAGAGCAGGCCGGAGAGCAGGCCGGAGAGCACTGCCCATGCTCAGAGGAAATTCAGATCTACCGCTGAAGCTGCGCTGGGCGGAACCAGACATTCTTGGGGTAATAAGAGCTACAGGGGATGACCATGAGTACACCGCAGAGTTCCGCCACCATGACGGCACCCGTGGGAGCGCGACGGCCCGACGGCACCGCGATCCGGGTGCTGGTCGTTGACGACGAGCCGAGCCTGGCCGAGCTGCTCGGCAGCGTGCTGCGCTACGAGGGCTGGGAAACCCGCACGGCCGGTACCGGCGGCGACGCGGTCACCATCGCCCACGAATTCCAGCCCGACGCGGTGATCCTGGACATCATGCTGCCGGACTTCGACGGGCTGGAGGTCCTGCGGCGGCTGCGAGCCGAGAGCCCGGGGGTCTGCGTGCTGTTCCTGACCGCGCGGGACGCGGTCGAGGACCGGATCGCCGGCATCACGGCCGGCGGTGACGACTACGTGACCAAGCCGTTCAGCCTGGAGGAAGTGCTGGCCCGGCTGCGGGGGCTGCTGCGCCGGGCCGACCTGACCCGGACCCAGACCGAAGGGTCCCTGACCGTGGCCGACCTGACCATGGACGAGGACGCCCGCGAGGTGCGCCGGAGCGGTGAGCTGATCGAGCTGACCGCGACCGAGTTCGAGCTGCTCCGGTTCCTGATGCGCAACCCGCGCCGGGTGCTGTCCAAGGCCCAGATCCTGGACCGGGTCTGGAACTACGACTTCGGCGGCCAGGCCCACGTGGTCGAGCTCTACATCAGCTACCTGCGCAAGAAGATCGACGCGGGCCGCTCGCCGCTGATCCACACCGTGCGCGGCGTCGGGTACGTGCTGAAGCCAGGTAACTGATGGCCGGTGGCGCGTCACTGGCCCGCCGGATCGGCCGCCCGTGGGGGCCGCTGATCCGCGGCAGCCTGACCGCCCGCCTGGTGGTCAGCCTGGTCGCGCTGGTCATCGTGACCTGCGCGGTGCTGGGCTTCGCCACCTACACCGTGCTCAGCCGCCAGCTGATGGCCAGCTTCCACAACCAGCTGCAGGAGGCCACCTCCCGGGCCTACCTCACCTGCGGGAACAACCCTCCCCCGCAGACCAGCACGTCGGCTTGGACGTCCAGCCAGAGCAGCGACCCGGACGGGGACTCGTCCAACTGCGGGCCGAACATCCACGGCCAGTCGGCGGGCACGTTCGACGGCTGGCTGACCTCGTCGGGGAGAGTGAGCCAGGAGAACATCGTCGCCGGCAAGTGTCACCTCTCCGCTGCCGATGCGGCCACCCTGCGGGCTCTCAAGGTCTACAACCCGCCCGAGCCCGCGGACAACAACCCGAACGCCAACAACCCGCCGCTGCAGGCGCCGGTCTACACCCGCACGCTGTCCTCCCTCTACGGCGACTACGAGCTGACCGCGGTGCGCGGGCCCGGCGGCGGTGTGCTGCTGACCGGCCTGCCGCTGCGCGGCGTCGAGCACACCCTGCGCAACGTCGAGATCGCCGAGATCGCGGTATTCGCGGTGGTCGTCTTGCTGGTCGCCGGGACCGGGCTGGGGCTGGTCCGGTTCTCACTCCGGCCGCTGCGCCGGGTGGCGACCACCGCGACCATGGTCACCGAACTGCCGCTGGACACCGGCGAGGTCCACCTGCCGGCCCGGGTCCCCAACGACGACCCGCGCACCGAGGTGGGCCGGGTCGGAGCCGCGTTCAACCGGATGCTCCAGCACGTGGAGTCGGCCCTGGCCAACCGGGCCGCCAGCGAGACCCGGCTGCGCCGGTTCGCGGCCGACGCCAGCCACGAGCTGCGCACTCCCCTGTCGGCCATCCGCGGGTACGCCGAACTGGCCCTGCGCCAGGGCGGCCCGGTCCCCGACGACGTGACCCACGCCCTGGAACGGGTGCAGTCCGAGTCGGCCCGGATGAGCGTGCTGGTCGACGAGCTACTCCTGCTGGCCCGGCTGGACGCGGGGCGGCCGCTGGC
>DASXJM010000253.1:0-5198 GCA_036497405.1 Streptosporangiaceae bacterium
GGCACTTCGTGATTCGATGCGTGAATCGGCTGCTCAGTACCTGACGCCCGGCGAGCCGGTGCAGGCCGTGATCGGCGCCCAGACCGGCAGCCAGTACATGGTCGCCCTGACCGGCGTCATCTTCTTCTTCCTGGTCAACCGCTACCGGATCATCGTGGCGACCCCGCAGCGCATCCTTATCCTGGACGCCGGGCGCTGGAGCCAGAAGAAGGCCCGCGGCGTCGTCACCGAGCTGCCGCGCTCGACCCGCCTCGGCCCGGGCTCCGGAGTCTGGCACGTGATTCCGGTCGGCCAGGAGAAGCTCCGGGTGCACCGGCGTTTCTTCAAGGACATCCAGGCCGCCGACAACGAGGCCTGACCGCTACGGCCCAGCTCGCTGCTGGTCGCGGCGCGCTACCGGCTCACCGGTAGCGCGCCGCGGACCACGCTGGCCTTGGCGTGCACGGTGCTGCCGTTATAGGCCTGCAGCGACACGTCGAGCCGGGAGTAGGTGCTCAGGTCGACCCCGGGCGGCATGTCGAAGGTCCCGGTGTGCCCGGTCCCCAGGTCGCCCAGGGAGATCATGCTGCGCCCGTCCCTGGCCAGCAGCCACACCTCGTAGAACCCGGCCCGGTCCGGCGCGTCCAGCGTCACCGTGACCTGATTTCCGTGCGGCCCGGTGGCCATCACCGCGGTGCCCCTGGCCGTCGACCACTGCGGGAACTCGGCCAGCGGCTTGAGCGCCACCTGCCCCACCACCGTGGTCCGCGGACTGGTCAGCGCGTGCACGCCGCCCCAGATCCCAGCCCCGACCGCCGCCGCCACGATCAACGCCGCCGCCAGCCACACCCGCCCCCGCGTCCGCCCCCGCCCAACACCCTCAGCGCGCCCAACCCCGCCAACCTCACTAGCCCCGTCAACCCCGCCTGTCGCTCCTGCACCGCCAGCCGCTCCAGCTCCACCAACATCACGAAGCTCATGAATCTCACCGGACCCATTCGTCCCGCGAGCCTCAGTGGGCACACCGGCCTCGGCGGCAATCCGGGACCACAGGTCAGCGGGCGGCATCTCCAGCTGTACCGGCTCCGGCGTGCTCCGGGCCACCGCCACCACCGAACTCAACTGGCGCAGCTCCTCCTGGCACTGCGGGCAGCCCGCGGCGTGCCCGTCGTCGGTGCCCGGCTCGCCCAGCGCGATCAGAGCCAGGCGCTCGGGGTCAGTGTGTGCCACCGTCCGCCTCCAGCCTGGTCCGAAGCCGCAGCAGCGTGCGGCGAATATGGCTCTTGACCGTACCCAGCGGCAGCCCGAGCGTGGCCGAGATCTGCTCGTGGGTCAGATCTGTGTAGAAGGCCAGCATGATGATCATCCGTTGCGGCTCGCCCAGCTGGCCCAGCTCGTCGGCGAGCACGATGCGGTTCACCACCTGGTCCAGGTCGTCCGGGGCCAGGGTGGGGGTTTCCTGAACCGCTTCCTGGGTGGCGCCCTGGACCCGGGCCGCCTCCCGCTGCCGGGCCCGCAACTGGTCGGCGATCTTGTTGCGAGTGATGGCGGTCAGCCAGGCCGGCAGGGCGCCCCGCTCCGGGTCGAACGTGTCCCGGCTCCGCCAGGCGGCCACGAACACCTGCTGGGCCAGGTCCTCGGCGTCTTCCGGGGTGCCCAGGGCCCGCCGGGCCAGCGTGTAGACCAGCGGCCCCCAGCGCTGGTACACCCGCGCCAGGCTGTCCGGGTCGCCCTTGCGGAAGGCGGCCGCGATGCCGCCGTCCGCACCACTGTCCACCCCGCCGACAGTAGGCCCAGTTCAGCCGCTGTGCATCAGTGGGGCTGGTCCAGCTGGCCGACGCCGCCCAGCAGCCACAGCCGGGATCCGTCGTCGTCCGGATCGGCGGGCTCATCCGGGCGCCACTGGCTGACGTAGACCAGGCCCGGCTCGACCAGCGTGAACCCGTCGAACAGCCGCTCGATGTCGGCCCGGGACCGATAGTCGCCGCGGGCCGCCACCTTGTTCATGTACACGGTGTTGACCGCCGTGGCCACGTCCGGCTTGGCCTCGCCGGTGGCGTGGCTGAGCACCACGAAGCTGCCGGGCGCGAGCGCGTTCCGCAGCTGGGCCATCACAGCCCACGGGTCGTCGGCGTCGTCCAGGAAGTGCAGCACCGACACCAGCAGCAGGCCGACCGGCTGGCTGAAGTCGATCAGCAGCTGGGTCTCGGGTGCGGTCAGGATGGGCCCGGGCTCGCGTACGTCGGCTTGGATGACCGCGGTGTCGGGGTTGTTCTCCAGCAGCAGCCGGCTGTGCGCCACCGCCACCTCGTCCACGTCGGCGTACACCACCCGCGAGCCGGGGGCGGCCTGCTGGGCCACCTCGTGCACGTTGCGGCCGGTCGGGATGCCCGAGCCGATGTCCAGGAACTGCCGGATGCCGTTCTCCGCGGCCAGGAACCGCACGGCCCGGCCCATGAAGTCCCGGTTGGCCCGGGCCATGGCCCGGATGCGGGGTTCGACGGCGATCATCGCGCGGGCCGCGTCCTGGTCGGCGCGGAAGTTGTTGCTGCCGCCCAGCCAGTAGTCGTAGACCCGAGCGATGTTGGCCTTGGCGGTGTCGATCCCTGGTGGTATCCAGCCAGGTTCCACGGTCATGCGGGCTCCTGTTTCGCCGACCTCAACCGGTTCCCCCGGCGTCATCGTAACCATGCCGTTGCCCTCGTGGGCGACTCCGCAGATGGTGCCACAGCCGCGGCAGCAACTCGCCCGATACCGCCCGCCAGGACGCGATCTCGGCCGGGCTGAGCGGGGTCACCGGGCCGGTCGCGCGCGCGGCCAGAAACGCCTGGCAGGCCGCGGCCAGCAGCCACATCCTGGCTACGCCCAGACCGGGGGCGGCGCCCAGGGTGATGGCCCCGTTGCCGCGCAGGAGTAGGGCCTCGCCGTCCGGCAGCCGGGCCGCGGCCGCCTCGGCCAGCTCCCGCGAGCGCAGCAGCCGGGCGTCGTCGTGGACCGGGATCCGCTCCCCGAGCCAGGCTGCCTGCCCGTACAGTGGCTCGAGGCCTCCGGCTCCGGTGTCCGCCACCGCCCCGGCTGCGAACGCGCTGGGAGGCTGGGCCCGGGCGATGGCCGCGGCGTCAGCCCGGCGCCGGTACAGGGCCAGGTGAGCCCAGGCCTCGGCCGGTGCCCCGGCCGGCAGCGTGTCGGCGTCCAGCGGCACCCGCACCACCCCGTCCCCGGTCACCTCGGCCAGATCCGCCGCCGGGGTGATCAGCATGGCGTCCCCGGCCCGGGCCGACACGTGCCCGAACGCGGTCACCAGCCCCAGCCCGGCCAGCACCCGGCCCGCCTCGGCCACCTCGTCTTGGCGGGCCTCATCGTCGGCCATCGCTCACCTTCCCCACGCCGCCGCACCGGTTACACCCCAGTTTGTGGCTCCGGCATCTTCCCACCTGGCCACCTCCGACCTAAACTGTATGCAGTTTATGACCAGGCCGCGCCATCTCCAACGGAGGAGAGCCATGAACCGCGACTCCAAGACCCTCTTCGCCGACATCGACTCGTTCGACGTGGAAAAGTTCGTCCGGCACCTGACCCCGGACGTGACCTTCCGGTTCGGCAATGCCGAGCCCATCCACGGCCAGGACGCGGTCCGCGAGGCCGTGCTCGGCTTCTGGTCGACCATCGACGGCCTGACCCACCACTTGATCAAGGTGATCGAGTCCGGCGACACCATGGTGGCCAAGATCGACGTCGAGTACGTGCGCAAGGACGGCAAGCACGTGACCGTACCCAACGCCGACATCCTCGAGTTCGACGGCGACCTGGTCCGCGACTGGCAGATCTACATCGACCTGGCCCCCGTGTTCGCCTGATGATCACGCTGACCGATATCGCCTACGTCCGCTCCGGCGTGGCCGACCTGGCCGCCGCCACCCGGTTCGCCACCGAGATCGTCGGTCTCGAACTGGCCGAATCCACCGAACCCGGAGTCGCCCACCTGCGCGCCGACCAGCGGCATCACTGCCTGTCCCTGGTCGAGGGCCGGTCGGGGGTGATCGCCTCCGGCTTCACGGTGGCCGGGCCGGACGAACTGGACGCGGCCGAGACCGAGCTCGAGCGCAGCGGCATCACCGTCCGGCGGGGGTCCGCCGAGCAGGCCCGGTCCCGCCGGGTGCGCGAGTTCATCGGGTTCGACGACCCGTTCGGCAATCACCTGGAACTGGTCATCGACCAGGAGAACGTGGCCCGCCCGGTGGCGTTCAGCCGGACCGCCGGGATCACCGAGTTCGGGCACCTGTGCCTGGATGCCCCGGACGTCTACGACGCCCACCGGTTCTGGAGCACCCGGTTCAACGCCAAGGTCTCCGACTGGATCCGGGACAAGGCGTGCCTGCTCCGGATCGACCCGGTGCACCACAAGCTGGCCGTGTTCCAGGCCGACACCCCCGGCCTGTGCCACATGAACTTCCAGGTCGCCTCCATCGACGACGTGTTCCGGAACTGGCACTTCCTGCTCGACCACGACGTCCAGATCGAGATGGGTCCCGGGCGCCACCCGCAGTCGACCGCGATCTTCCTGTACTTCCTGGGTCCCGAGGGGTTCACCTACGAGTACTCGTTCGGGGTCCGCCGGATCGAGGACGACGCGGCCTGGACGCCGCGCACGTTCGACCCGGACGAGCCCGGCTCGATCGACATGTGGCTGGGCCCGACCAAGCGGGTCTCGTCTCAGCGTCAGCTGGTCGACCCGGCTAACACCCCCGCCGAAACCCAATCATCACACCAGCCACAATCGCCTCAGCAGCCACAACCGTCACCCGAGCCCGTCGGAGGCCGCACCCGATGACCACCACCGACCTCGCTCCGGCGAGCATGAACACGGTTGCGCTCGACGTGGCCGGAGTCCGCACGGCCGTGATCGACACCGGCGACCCGTCCGGGCCCGGCCCGGCCGCCCCGCCCCTGGTCCTGCTGCACGGCTCCGGCCCCGGCGTGACCGGCCTGGCCAACTGGCGCCCGGTCATCCCGGCCCTGAGCACCGGCCGCCGGGTCATCGCCCCGGACCAGCTGGGCTTCGGGGGGACGGCCACCGGCGAGCCGCGCACCTACGGCCGAGAGGCTTGGACCGAGCACGCGCTGGCCCTGCTGGACACGCTCGGCCTGGACACCGTGGACATCATCGGCAACTCCATGGGCGGCGCCATCGCCCTGTCCATCGCGGCCGCGCGGCCGGC
>DASXJM010000254.1:0-19369 GCA_036497405.1 Streptosporangiaceae bacterium
CAGCTCAACCTGGTCGGCCTGCTGACCGTGACCCAGGCGGTGCTGCCGGCCATGCGGGCCCAGGGCTTCGGCCGGATCGTGAACCTCAGCTCCGGCACCACCCGCCGGGTCGCGGTCGGAGTGGGCGCGTACGCCTCCAGCAAGTACGCGGTCAACATGCTCACCGCGGTCCTGCGCGAGGAACTGGCCCCGGACGGCATCGCGGTGTCGCTGCTGCTGCCGTCGGTCACCGCCACCGAGTTCGGCAACGGCATGTTCAAGCTCGGCGCCTCGCCGCGACCCGGCATGGTGGTCCAGAGCCCGGACTACGTGGCCGGGGTGGTCCTGCGGCTGCTGCGCACGGGGGAAGAGTCGTTCGACATCCCGCACGGGCCCGAGCAACCCGGCCTGGCCGACGTACCAGCCTGACGTACCAGGCTGAGGAGAGACGATGACCGACGATGGCGCGGCGCCAACGGATCCGGTGACGTAACCGGACGACGCGGCCTGGGCCCTGGCCGCGGTGATCGCGACCTACCGGGACGCGGCCGGCGGCTCGCTGGCCGCGGCGCTGGCCGCCGGCGAGGGGCCGCCGGGCTGGTCTGAGCGGCCCGACGACCGCGGACGACGTGGCGGCCCGGCTGCGGGACCTCAGCCTCGGGCCCGTCGCCCAGCGCCCGACCGTCCCCGGCGGCCCGATCCTGGTCATCGGGCAGCGCCCACCCGGCTAGCACGGGCCGGCCTGACCGCGGCACAGGCTCTGGCCGCTCCCGGGCCGAGATGCGACACTAGGCGTCGGTAGTGCGCTTTAGGAGCCTGTGTGCTGGTAATTCGTAGTTCTCGGCATCCCGGCCTCGGTCGGGGGACGGACGGCGGCTGATGCTCAGCGACCCGTCCTGGGACATCATGCCGGTGACCAACCCGGACCTGCCCGAGCGCAAGCAGCGTCGCCTGGTCCGGAACAATCTGGTCACCGACCCGGTCGGCCTGGCCGAGCCGCTGTACCAGCTGCACCACCGCGACGAGATCGTGGCCCCGTCGGCCCTGGACCGGGTGTGCCGCGAGCTGGTGATCCGGGCCCAGACCGCGATCACCACCGCCCTCGATTCGGTCCTCGACTCGGTCCTCGACGACGCGGCACCGTCGGCCGACATCCTGACCGAAGCCACCCTGCGCTGGCACGAGTGGGAGATCGCGGTCGCCCTGCGCGACATCACCGACCTGCGGGCCGAGCACGAGTTCAACGCGGCCGCCAGCGCCGGGCCGCTGACCGACTCGGTCCTGGGGCCGCAGCAGCGGGCCCTGCAACTGGCCCACGAGGCCATCGCGTCCCGGGTCAGCGCGCTGGAACGCTACACGGCCGAGGTACTCAAGGCCGGCGCCGCGTTCCACGACCTGGAGGACGCGCTGCGGATCTCGGACCTGAACGACCGGTACCTGGACCTGATCGCCCGCACCGCCGCCGACGAGCACGCCATCACCGAGATCAGCGGCCTCACCGATCGGGCCAGCGCGGCCGCCCAGGCCGTCCGCGAATCCATGCACCAGGTCGGCCTGGCCGCCGCCGCCCTGGCCCAGCCGGAGTCCGCCAACGGCTGAGCCCGGCTCAGCCACCGGCTGAGCCCGGTCCGCGATCACCGGAGGCTAGTAGGGCACCTCGGTGCTCATCAGGTCGGCGAAGTCGGCCGGGCCGGGGCGCTTGGAGATCACCCGGCAGAAGCCGACCGCGTCGAGCTCGAGCTTCGGTCCTCCGGAGCCGACCGTCCAGGTCCCGCCGGCGGGCCCGGTGAGGTGCAGGGTGAAGTCCTTGCCGTGCCGGTCGGCCCATTCGGCGACCACGTCGGCGACGATGACGCCGTCGTGCTCGGCGGTCAGCCGCGGCGCGCGGTCCAGGGCCGTGCCGATGTCGAGCCGGTGCATCCAGGGGTCGCGGGTCAGGATGACGTCGATGAGGTAGCCGAGGGTCCACGGCTCTTCCACCCCGTTGATCACCCCGCCGATCATGGTCCGGCGCCGGATGAGGCCCGGGGTCAGCCGACGGCCCCGGACCGCCTTGCCGTACCGGGCCGCGAACCGGTCGGCGATGGCGGGCCCGGACCAGTCGGCCCGCTCGCTGACCTGGAGGGCGGTCATCCGGTCGACGTCGATGTTCCCGTCGACCGTGGCCGCGCGCTGCTGGCGGTTGCCTTCGCGGATCGAGGCGGCCATCTCCACCATGCCGAGCATGTGCGCCGCCATCTGGCGGACGTCCCAGTCCGGGCAGGCGGTCGGGGTCGCCCAGTCCTGCTGGTCGAGGGACAGGAGCAGCTCGGCGCAGCGTTCGTACTCGGTGACGGCCAGGCGCATCGCGGTCCGGCGGTCCAGGGCTGGAGTTCTCGGTTTCATTTCTTCCCCTCCGGGTGTGCGGCTAGGCAGGGCTGGGCGGCAGGCCCAGGTCGTCGGCGAACAGGGTCACGGTCCGGGGCAGCAGGGCTCGCCAGCGGTCGCCGTCCGGGTCATTGGCCAGCTGCTGGTTGACCAGGCCGCCGACCAGGGCGGTGTACAGGTCGAGGTCGGCCTGGCGGCGAACGCCGATCTCGTCCATGAGCGACCGCATGAGGCCGTAGCACTTGAGCGAGGATTGGAAGGCCTGCTCGCTGGGGGTGAAGTCGGGCAGCATCGGCATGTCCATCAGCTGGTGCCGGGCCAGGTCACTGACCGCGAAGTCGAAGTAGGTGCTGGCCCCGGCCAGCAGCCGTTGGCGCGGATCAGCCGGGAAGGCCGCGATCGCCTTCTCCAGCACGGTGTGGAACTCGTCCCAGGCCTGCGCGAACATCGCGTCGAAGATCGCGTTCTTGGACGCGAAGTGCGAGTACAGCGACGGCGGCCGCATGCCGATCCGGGCTGCGATCTCCCGCAGCGTGACGCTGATCAGGCCGCTCTCGCGGGCCACTTCCCACGCGGCGGCCAGTATCTCCCGCCGCGTCGCCTCACGGCGTTCGGCTTTCCTATCGCGATTAGGTGAACCGACCATAGTTAGGAAATTAGATCGTGGGGTGGGGCCCGTCAAGGGGCTGGGCTGGATGCCTGTGCTACGGTCCCGGCCACGGCGGCGCCGCAGGCCGAGCGGTTGCGGGCGGCGGCGCCCGCAGGCGAGGAGGACGCATGGACCCTGACCAGCTGGGCCCTCGTCCGGTCCGGTTCAGCTTCGACGGCACTCCGCTGGATGCGGCGCGCGGGATGACCATCGGGGGCGCGCTGGTGGCCAATGGGATCCTGGCCTGGTCGCAGACGACGTTGGGCAGCCGTCCGCGGGGCATCTTCTGCGGGACCGGGGACTGCTTCGACTGCCTGGTCGACGTCGGTGACCGGGACCGGCTCGATGACCGGGACCGGCGGGCCGTGCGCGCCTGCCTGGTCCTGGTCCGGGACGGCGATCAGGTCGGCAGCAGCGGTGCTGGGCGTCGGTCGGCCCCATGAGCGGGGTCATCGACGTGGGTGTGGTCGGGGCCGGTCCGGCGGGCCTGGCCGCCGCGCTGGCCGCCGGCGAGCTGGGCTGCGAGGTCACGCTGATCGACGCCGGGTTCGGGCCCGGCGGCCAGCTCTACCACCAGAGCCTGCTGTTCCCAGGTCCCGGGGGCGGGGCGGCCGGACAGCTGCCGCCGGGGCTGGCCCGCATCCGCGGGGTCCGGCTGGTCCGGCATCTGGCCATGACCACGGTCGGGCAGGCCGAGCGTGGCCACGACGGGGTGGTGACCCTGTGGGTGGGCGGCCCCGAGGGCGGTGCCGAGACCACGGTCGAGGTCCGGGCGGTGGTCCTGGCCACCGGCTCGTCCGAGCTGGTGCTGCCGTTTCCCGGCTGGGACCTGCCCGGAGTCACCACCGCCGGCGCGGCCCAGACCCTGCTGAAGAGCCAGGGCGTGGCCATGGGCCGACGGGTCCTGGTGGCCGGGTCCGGCCCGCGCCTGCTCCCGGTCGCGGCCGCCCTGGCCGAAGCCGGAGTGGAAGTCGTTGCGGTGCTCGAGGCCGAGCCGGCGGCCGGGCTGGCCGCGTTTCCTGGGGATCCGCGGGTGGCGGCCGGTTACGTTGCGGCCCTGGCCCGCTATGGGGTCCCGGTGCGCACCGGGTACGCGGTGATCGCCTGCCAGGGCACGGATCGGGTGGAGCGGGCCGTGATGGCCCGCCTGGATGAGGACTGGCGGCCCATACCCGGCTCGCAGCGTGAGGAATCTGTGGATGCCGTGCATGTGAGCTTCGGCTTCTCCCCGGCGCTGGAACTGACCCGCGCGCTGGGCTGCGCCACCGGGCAGGACCCGTCACGCCCGACCGCCGCGGTGATCTGCGACACCGACCTGGCGACATCGGTGCCGGGGGTGTTCGCCGCCGGTGAGGTGACCGGCGTCAGCGGCGCCGACCGAGTTGAGCTGCAGGGATACCTGGCGGGCGCGTCCGCCGCCCGCTACCTGGGGCGCCTGGACCCGGCCGAGTACGAGGCACGCACCCGGGGCTGGCGGGTGCGGCTGGAGGAGGCCCGCCGGCTGACGGCGCAGGTCGATGAGGCTTGTCCCCTGCGGCCCGGCTGGCTCGAATGGCCGGACGACGACACCGTCGTCTGCCGCTGCCAGGAGACCCGCTGGTCAGAGATCGGCGCGGCCGTGGCCGGAGGAGCCCGGGACGTGCCCACGATCAAGGAGAGGACCGGCGGCGGGACCGGCTACTGCCAGGGCCGCGTCTGCGGGCCGGCCCTGCAGTACGCGGTGTCCGCCGCCGCCCGCGGACCTGGTTCCGGCTGACCCCGACCGGGCGCGAGGCAGTCCTCCCGCAGCTCGGGCTCGTCCAGCTGCCCGTGCTCCACCGACCCGCTCAGGCGGGCCGGTAGACGAGCACGTGGATGCCATCGTTGAAGGTCTTGGTTTCGACCAGGCGCAGGTTCTTCTTCGTGGTCGTCCCGGTGAAGAGGTGCTTGCCGGCGCCGACTATGACGGGGTAGACCATGAGCCGGAGTTCGTCGACGAGGTTGTGCTCGATCAGCGTCTGCGCCAGCTGCGGGCTGCCGTGGACGACGATGTCCCGCTCGTAGCGCTGCGTGAGCTTCTTCACCTCTTCGACCACGTCGCCGCGGAGGACCTGCGTGTTGTTCCATTCCGGATTCTCGAGCGTCGACGAGATGACGTACTTGGGCATCGAGTTGAACTTGTCCGCGAACTCGCCCTCGACGTGCGGCCACACCGGTGCGAAGCCGTCGTAGGTACCCCGGCCGAACAGCAGCGCGTCGGAGGCCATGGTCTCCTCGACCTTGAACTTGTCCCCTTCAGGGCCGCGCGAGAAGTCGTCCGTCCAGCCGACGCGCTCGAACGACTCGGTCCCACTCGGGGCCTCCACCACGCCGTCGACGGAGATGTACTCGGTAACCACGATCCTGCCCACCGGCCGGTCCCTTCGGTCATGGCATGTAGCTGCCTGTCTGGGTCTTTCGTGTGCCAACTCGGTTGGGCTGGCGGCTATTGAACGACCCTGACAGGGATCGGTCCTGAGGTTAAGATCCAGTCCGGTGAGCAATGTCAGGACCAATTCTGGTGTCCTCGTCGTGCTCGACCACGACGCCCGGATGCCGCTGTACCGACAGATCGAGACCTCGATCCGGGATTCGATCCGCGCCGGGCGGCTGCCGCGTGGCTCGCCGCTGCCGCCGTCGCGGGTGCTGGCCGCCGACCTCGGCGTCTCCCGTGGCGTGGTGGTCAACGCTTACCAGCAGCTGGCCGCCGAGGGTTACCTGGCCAGCCGCCCGGGCGGATACACCCAGGTGACGGCGGGCCCACCCCCAGCCACGGCCGCGCTCAGGCTGGCCCGCAGCACCCCACCTCGGATCGATCTCAGTTACGGCCGCGCCGACGTGTCCAGCTTCCCCCGGGTCGCGTGGCTGCGCGCGATACGCGGAGCGCTCACGTCCGCGCCCAACGACCTCTTCGGCTACCTGGCGGGCAGCGGCGTGCCGCAGCTGCGGACCGCGATCGCCGACTACCTGAACCGGGTGCGCGGCACCCAGGCCCGGCCCGGTCAGATCGTGATCTGCACTGGCTACGCGCAGGGCATCGCGCTGCTCGTGGGCGTGCTGGCCGCCGCGGGCGCCAAGCGGCTCGCGCTGGAGGATCCTTCCTCGGGTGACGACGCCCTGCCCGCTGCGCGGGCCGCCGGACTCGAGGTCATCGGGGTGCCCGTCGACCGGGACGGTATCCGGACCGACATCCTGACCGAAACCGATGCCGATGCCGTGGTCCTGACACCCGCGCATCAGTGGCCCACCGGCTCGGTGCTGTCCGCCGCGAACCGGGCGGCCGTGCTGCGCTGGGCCGCCGACCGTGGCGCGGTCATCATCGAGGACGACTACGACGCCGAGTATCGCTACGATCGGACGCCGACCGGCGCCCTGCAGGGGCTGGCTCCGGACCGTGTCGTCTACGCCGGGTCAGCGAGCAAGACCCTCGCGCCGGGACTGCGCCTGGGATGGTTCGTGATGCCGGAACACCTGGCCGAGCCGATGGCGACGGCCAAGATCGCCGCCGACCGCGGCTCTCCCGCGCTCGAGCAGCTCGCCCTCGCCGACCTCATCACCCGCGGCGAGTTCGACCGGCACCTGCGCCGAATGCGCCCGGTCTACCGGCGGCGCCGTGACGCCCTGCTGACGGCACTGACCCGGCAGCTGCCCGGCCTCGAGCCGGTCGGCGTCTCCGCCGGGCTGCACCTGGTCACCTGGCTGCCCCCGCACCTGGACGAGGCCACAATCGTCGATGCCGCCGCCTGCGCCGGAGTTGGCATCGAGGGCGTAAGGCCCTACCGGATCAGCCATCCCGGTCCCGGCGGCCTCATCTTCGGTTACGCGACCGTCAACGAGCAGGCCATCGCCGAGGGCGTCGGCATCCTGGCCCAGGTGACCGGCCAGCTGTAGCACGCGCCCAGGCCGCCAGCCGAGCCGAGCACGCTTTCGCGCATCTCCCCTGCTGGCCGGGACCCACGTAGTATCAAGGCGCTGCCCCGGACCCGGCCTGGCCGGTCGGGAGACCCGGTATGAGATGGAGGCCGACTGTGGCCACGGGCTCTCCGACGGCGGGGTTGTTCTACGATTCCCGGCGCGGTATTTACTACGCCAAACCGGTGCTGCGCGGCTGGATGCATCTGCTCTGGTTCGCAGCGTCCCTCGTGTCCGGCCCGTTCCTGCTGGTCCGCGCGCATGGAGCTGAACAGATCGCGGCGGCCGCCGTCTACTCAGCCAGCGTCAGCGGCCTGTTCGGGATCAGCGCGCTGTATCACCGCGGCACCTGGCCGGAGGTCTGGCGGCAGCGCCTGCAGCGGCTGGACCACGCGATGATCTTCTTCCTCATCGCCGGCACGGCGACTCCAGCCTTCGTGCTCACGGCATCCGGCACCTTCGGGCTGGTCTGCCTGATCATCATGTGGAGCCTGACGGTCGCCGTGGCAGTGATCCATTTGGTGTGGATGAACGCACCAGAGCTGCTGGTCGGCGGGGCGTTCATCGGACTGGGCTGGGTCGCCGGACTGGCGCTGCCCTGGGTGTGGATCGACGCCGGCGTCGCCCCCGCGGTCCTGATGCTCATTGGCGGCCTGCTCTACACGGCCGGCGCGCTTTCGTTCCACCATCGCTGGCCCGACCCGTTCCCATCGGTGTTCGGCTTCCACGAGGTCTTCCACGTCTACGTCTGCGCCGCCGCGGTCTGCCAATTCATGGCTATCGCCTGGTTCATCGCCTGAGCCGGCGCGCCCGGCGCGCTCGCCGTCGACGGGCTGCCCGGCGACATCCACGCGGGTCAGGTGGGTCTGGCGATCATGAAGAGGTTGAGTGGCTGCGCCCCCATCTCAGCCGGATGACGCACTTCCTCTGCCTCGGCTGAGAGATTGGCTGGGTAGCCGCAGGACCGCGGCCGAGACATGCGCCAGCAGCCACTGGTTCGAACGCTCCAACGACCAGCCGAAGATGTCGCGGGTGCGGAGCAGGCCGTCGAGACCGTAGTAGTAGGTGATGATCCTGGTCGCCAGCCGGGCGTCGACGCCGTCGCGCAGGGCGCCGATGTTCTCAAGATGGCGGCAGATCTCGGTGAGACTGTGGTTGTGCCGCTTCTTCGCGGTGGCGAGCACCGCGGCCGACTCGCTGTCATGCGGCGCGACGTCGATCACTACCCGGATGACGTCGCCCCACTGCTTGGTGATCTGGAGATAGGCGTCGCCCAGGTTCTGCAGCAGAAGTCCGGCGTCGGCGGTGGCGAGTGACTCCCGATAGGACTCGGCGACCACCTGGGACTGGGTAAAGCTGTCCATCAGCAATCGCAGCAGACCATGCTTGCCGCCGCACTGCGCGTACACCGTCGCGGGCGACACCCGGCTCAGCTTGGCGATCTGCTCCACCTTCGTCTGAAAGAAGCCGTTCTCGGCGAACAACTGCCGCGCCGCGGCGATCACCGCGGCCCGGGTCTGATCGGCGTACTCCTCGCGCCGTGGCCGATCGGCTGGTACATCCATGGCCATGTCCCTAGTCAGTCGAGATTTCTTTTCTTGTCAGAGAAATACCCTGGTTGTTAGAGTCAAACTCCAGCCAGAAGAGTCACTATCTTAAGGGAAGAGCGAGGCAGCCCATGGCCGAATTCACGACCCGCGACGGAACTCGGATTTTCTTCAAGGACGGGGCGAGGGGCAGCCAATTGTCTTCAGTCACGGATGGCCGCTGTCGGCCGACGACTGGAACGCCCAGATGCTTTTCTTCCTGCACCACGGCTACCGGGTGATCGCCCATGACCGGCGCGGGCACGGCCGCTCGGAGCAGGTCAGCGAGGGTAATGACATGGACCACTACGCCGACGACCTGGCCGACCTGGTTCAGCACCTTGATCTGCACGACGTCATCCACATTGGGCACTCGGCCGGTGGCGGGGAGGTCGCGCGTTACCTCGGCCGCCACGGTGAGAGCCGGGTGGCGAAGGTGGTGTTCGTCGCCGCGGTGGTCCCGTCGGTCCTGCAGACCGACGCCAACCCGGCCGGCGTGCCCGAGGCCGCCTTCGAGGGCTTCCACACGGCGATGGACGCGAACATCGCGGAGTTCTACCAGGCCGTCGCGTCCGGGCCGTTCTACAACTACGACCAGTCCGGCGTGACGCCGTCGGAACCGGTCATCGCGAACTGGTGGCGCCAGGGCATGATGGGCGGCGCCAAAGGCCAGTACGACTGTGTCACCGAGTTCATCCGCCAGGACTACTCCGAGGACCTGAAGAAGGTCAGCGTGCCCGTCCTGGCCATGAACGGTGACGCCGACCAGGTCGTCCCCCACGACACCTCGGGCCCGCGGACCGTCAAATTGGTGAAGAACGGCACCCTGAAGACCTATCCCGGCTTCCCGCACGGCATGCTGACCACCCACGCTGACGTCCTCAACCCCGACCTGCTGGCGTTCATCCAATCCTGATCGCCTCGTACCCGGCGCTGCCGGCAGGCTCCCACCCGGGCTGGGTGGGAGCCTGTCGCTCCGCCGGTCCCGGCGCGAGGAGAGGATTCGGGCACCGACCGGTGGCCCGCACGATCGGCGAGCGGTTACAGCGACCGCCCGAGATGGGTGACGGGTCGTGGCTCGGCCTCCCCGACGAATGGGGGGGCTGGCTCCCCCGGGCCACGTCCCGCGGCGGACCTTGGCGTACCCGGCGGCTAAGCCGGGTACGGGCCGCGGCGGGTGACCGCTGATTCCGGCCCGCGGGGGACGAATGGCAGCAGCACGTACGGCGCCTGGTCCGGGCCGGCGCTCAAGGTGGTGGTGCCGCCGTAGACGTCGTCGGGCCGGTCGGTGGGGTCGTTGTGCAGGAAGATGCCGTTGCCCTTCATGGGCACCCCGTAGACCGCCGGCCACGGTCCATCGCCGGGGAACTCGAAGTCGCGGCCCTGGATCGTGACCGCCAGCCGGTATCCGGCCGGGATGATGACCGAGGTGGGCCAGATCTCGATGTCCACGGGCACGATCTCGCCCGGTGTGAGCGGGTCGGTGTGGTCGTGCGGGTGCCAGGGCCGGTAGGGCAGGCTGCGCGCCGGGTCAGTGGCCCGGTGCGAGGCCCGCAGCCAGCCAACGCCGATCACGCCCGCGGTGTCCAGGCCACTGACGAACGTGACGTCCTGGCCCGCTGGGTCCAGCACGCGGATGGTCACGAAGAGGTCGGCGTCGGTGGTGCTCGACGACACGTACAGCCGGGCGGCGGCCGGGCCGGTGATTTCGGTCTCCGCATCCAGCGGGCCGGTGCTGAACGTCAGCCCCTCGCCGAGCGCCTCGAACGCGGCCTGGGCCGGGTGATCTGGCTGCTCCCGGGTCAGCGTGCCGCCGTCGAGGTCCAGGTAGAGCCGGTTCCACTCGGTGCGGGCCAGCGGCCATTCGGTCTCGTCCCGCAGTTCGAAGCTGCCGTCGACGTGGCGGGCGTTGACCTGGACCGGCGGTTGCCGGTCCCAGCCGGTGTCCTCGCCCTTCAGCACCGAGCCGAAGAAGCGCTTCTGCAGCGCGACACCGTAGTCGGTGTAGAACTCGGCGAAGTGCTCCAGCCCGTGCACTTCCAGCCACTTGTCGGCCGACCCGGTCCGCGTCCAGGCCTCGAAGTTGCCCCGGGTATGGAGGTGGTGCGCCCAGTTCGCGGCGGACAGCACCGGCACGGTGATCTTTCCCGGCTCTCCGGACCGCTCGCGATAGTACGGCTCGTCCAGCGGGCGAGCCCGCACTTCGGCCGGTGGGTCGCTGCGGTTGGCCGCCAGCTCCGCACCGGGAAGCACGTCGGGCCCGGCGATCGGCTCCCCCGTGACCGGGTTGGTCGCGTCCTGGCCGCCGCCGTGCTGGACGGCCGATACCTGCACCGGGTACCAGGAAGCCACGAACGTGTCGAGGATGCCACCGTGGTGAGTGAACTCCCGGTAGTAGTCGCTGGCGCCCTCCCACGGGCAGATGGCGGCCAGATGCGGCGGCCGCAGCGCGGCCACCTGCCACTGGTTGGCCGCGTAGTAGGAGATGCCGAGCAGCCCGACCTTGCCGCTGCTCCACGGCTGGGTGCCCGCCCACTCGATGCAGTCGTAATAGTCCCGGGTCTCCTGCGGGGAGAAAATGTCCAGGTACCCGGGCGACCGGCCCGCACCGCGGGAGTCCACCCGCACACAGGCGTACCCGTCCGGCACCCACTTTTCCGGATCGACCGTCTCCCAGTTCTCATACATGGCCGACGTGCCCGCCACGACTTCGGGGTACTTGCCGGCCAGCGGTTTCCACATACCGGCATAACCCTGCTGGAAGGCCAGACCCTTGGCGTACGGCCCGTGCGTCATGATCACCGGATAGCGGCCCTCGGCCACCGGCCGGAACACGTCCGCCCGCAGCACCGTGCCGTCGCCCATCTCGATCGGCACGTCCCACTCGACCCGCATGCCATCCCGCACTTCTCCGGTCACCACGACCCCTTCCTCACATTCAGGCACTAGGGATCCTAAGTGAGCCATGGAAAGGGCACGCCGTATGCGTGAAGCGCGCCGGGTCTGCGTCGCATGAGCCTTCGCTCTGGTAGCTCGGCGGCTCGTTATGTACGGTTCACCTAGGCAAACGCACTCCTGGCCGGGCCGCGCCTCTGGAAGAGCCGATGGAAGCATCCATACGGAAAGATTCCGACGACCTGCATCGGTCAGCTGCCGAACAGGCCGCCCTGCGACGGGTGGCGACGCTGGTGGCGCGCGGGGCCGCGCGCACGGAGATCTTCGAAGCGCTGGTCACCGAAGTGGGCCTGCTCATCCCCGCGACCGACGCGGCCCTGGTGCGATTGCACAGTGATGAGACGGTGACCATGATCGGTCGCTGGAACGAGACCGACGGATACCAGGACATCGGGGTTGTTCATCCGTTCGGCTCGGGCACCCTGGCCCGGCTGATCTGGGAGCACCAGCGCCCGAGCCGGATCACCAGTTACGCGGGTGCCCCGGGTTCGCTGGCCGAGATGATCCGCAGCTGGGGCTGGCGGTCGTCGGTCGGTGCGCCGGTGACCGTCGATGGGCACGTGTGGGGTCTCACCGCAGTTGGTTCGACCAACGACCAGACTCTTCCCCCCGGCACGGAGGAACAGCTGGCGGCGTTCACCGACCTGCTGGCCACCGCGATCGCGAACGAGCAGAGCCGTGAGGAACTCGAGCAGCTCGCCGCCGAGCAGGCCGCATTGCGGCGGGTGGCCGAGCTCGCGGCCCACGACGCCCTACCGGGTGATGTGCTCGAGACGGTGGTCGCCGAGGCCGCGGGCCTGGTTGGCGTGGCCTTCACCACGCTCCTGCGCTTCGAGCCCGACGGAGCCACCGAGGTGGTCGCGATCCACGACCCGCCGGAGGGCGTGACGGTGGGGATGCGCGCCCCGGGCGACGGCGACGGCGCCACTCAGCGCGTCTGGCGCACTCGGCGGACGGCCCGGGCTGACCGGCTGTCGAGCATGACCGGCGCGTGGCCGCAGGTGGCGGCCAGCCGGGGGTTCTCGTCCAGTGCCGCCGCACCGATCCTGGCCGAGGACCGGCTCTGGGGCGCCCTGGTCGCGGCCGGGCGGGGCCTTCTGCCCGTACGTATTGAGGAACAGCTGTCACGTTTCGCGGAGCTGGCTGGTACCGCGATCGCCAGTTCGCAGGCCCGCGCCGTCGTCCAGGCCCTGGCCGACGAACAGGCGGCGCTGCTGCGGGTCGCCGAACGGGTGGCCCGCGCAGAGCCACCGGACGAGGTGTTTGCGGCCGTCGCCGCCGAAGCTCAGCAGCTTCTCGGAGGCCAGCCGATGACCCTCACGCGCTTCGAGGACGACGCGGCGCTGGTGGTGGTCAGCCGCAGTGGTGGTCCGGCGCCGCCCGGAACACGCATCGCATACGTGTCCGATACGTTGCCTGATCGCGTCCGGCGTGCGGCCAGGGCGGTGCGCGTGGACGACTACAGCAACGAAACCGATGCGGCCCTGGCCCGGGAGTTTGGTCTCGCCGCTGCGGTCGCCGCGCCGATCGAGGTGGAAAGCCGCGTGTGGGGGATGCTCACCGCCACGTCGGCCGATGGGCCACTGGAGCGCGAGGTTGAACACCGTCTTCAGCGGTTCGCCAACCTGGCCGGTACCGCGGTGAGCAATGCGGCGAGCCACGCGCAGCTCATCGCCTCGCGGGCCCGGGTCCTGTCGACGGCGGACGAGACGCGCCGCCGACTGCAGCGTGACGTACACGACGGTACGCAGCAACGTCTGGTTCAGACGGTCATCACCCTGAAACTAGCCCGGCAAGCCATTGCCGAAGGCGACGTACCGGCCAGCGTGGACCGTATCGAGGAAGCGCTCAAGCATGCCCAGCTCGCCACCGACCAGCTGCGCGAGCTGGTCAGCGGGATTCTCCCGTCGGCGCTGACGCGCCGGGGCCTGCGCGGCGGCGTGCAGTCGCTACTGGCTGATCTGCCGCTGCCGGTCGAAGCCGTCATCGATGTACCGCGCCTGCCCGCTCAAGTTGAGACCACCGCCTACTTCGTTGTCGCCGAAGCGCTGACCAACGTCGTCAAACACGCCCACGCCAGCCAGGCGAGGGTTCTCGCCCGCGTCAGCGCGGACGCAGTGCACATTGAGGTGGACGACGACGGAGTCGGCGGAGCTCAAGCTGGGACGGGCTCGGGCCTGACCGGGCTCTTCGACCGGGTCGAAGCGTGCGGCGGCACGCTCAGGATCGACAGCCCCATGGGCCAGGGGACGACGGTTGAGGCGATGGTGCCTATTGGCAAGTCCGCTCGGGTCCGCACCGGCAACAGCTCCGGGTTAAGACAAGCGCGGCCGGGCGTTCCGCATGTAGGTCAGCACGGCGCGCACCCGGCGGTGCTCGGTGCTCTCGGCGCCGATGCTGAGCTTGCGGAAGATGGCGGTCACGTGCTTTTCCACGGCCGCTTCACTGATGGCCAGGGCCGAGGCGACACCGATGTTCGACTTGCCTTCGGCCATCACCGCGAGCACGGCCCGCTCACGGGCGGACAGGTTACG
Organism: Streptosporangiaceae bacterium; assembly: GCA_036497405.1. Classification (GTDB taxonomy): domain Bacteria; phylum Actinomycetota; class Actinomycetes; order Streptosporangiales; family Streptosporangiaceae; genus Bog-532. Next base: position 14,001 of record DASXJM010000254.1, read on the forward strand.
AAGCGGGTCGTCGTGGCGGTCGCGCCCCAGCATCCGCCGGACGACCGCGGCATCCAGCGCGGTACCCCCGGCCGCGACCCGCTTGATCGCGCTGATGAACGTATCGACGTCCCCGACGCGCTCCTTGAGCAGGTAGCCCACGCTTTCGGGGTTGTCACCGATGAGGTCCAGGGCGTAGGACTCCTCGTTGAACTGCGAAAGAACCAGGACGCCGAGGGCTGGCTGGCGGCGGCGCAACTCCATCGCCGCGACCAGGCCGTCGTCGTCACGGTGCGGCGGCATCTGGACGTCCACGACGACGATGTCCGGGCGGTAGGCCAGTGCCTTGGCCAGCAGGTCGTCGGCGTCCCCGGCCTGGGCCACCACCTCGAGACCGGCCTCGGCCAGCAGGCGCACGATCCCCTCGCGCATGAGTACGTCGTCCTCGCCGACGATCACGCGCAGAGGGCGTTCCGGGTCAACCATCGAGCATCCGGCGGAACTGCGGTCCGGTCATCTCGGCCTTGGGGGTAAATCCGGCCGCGCCGGCACCGCGGGCGTCGGAGTCGGAGGCCGCCCGCGCATCCGCCGAGATCAGCAGAATCTGGGGCTGCCACGGCAGCGAACTCAGCTGCGCGGTCAACTCCAGGCCATCGCCGTCAGGCAGCCCGACATCGATCAGAACCGTGTCGGGTCGCAACGCGGTCATGGCCTCGATGGCTTCGGCGACACTGCCGGCCTCTCCCACCACGTCGTGGCCCCACGAGCGCAACAGCCCGATCACCAGCTCGCGAAAGGACAGGTCATCGTCGACGACGAGAACTGACCGGGGCATGGCGACATCGTCTCAGCCTGGCAGAACCACCGAGGTAGGGCTAGCCGGAAATCGCTCGCGGGCCAGCACGACCCTGCTTTCGGGCCAGTGGGTCTGGGCCCGGCCGGGCCCGGATGACAGGTTGCCGGTGACAGCCAACTTCACCGGGGAGCGCGTCATGGGCACCGTCACCGTCGGTCAGGAAAACTCTACACCGATCGAGCTCTACTACGAAGACCACGGTCGCGGCGACCCGGTCGTCCTGCTCGCGGGCTGGCCGCTGGACAGCCGCTCCTGGGAGCCGCAGGTCCACTCCCTGCTGGACGCCGGGCACCGCGTGATCGTCTATGACCGCCGCGGGTTCGGCCGGTCGAGCCGCCCCACCGAAGGCTACGACTTCGACTCCCTGGCCGGGGACCTGCACCGGTTGCTGACCGAACTCGACCTGCGCGAGGTATCACTCGTCGGTTTCTCCCTGGGCACGGGCGAACTGGCCCGCTACATCGGTACCCACGGGACAGGACGGCTGAAGAGCTGCGTCTTCATCGAAACCCTGGCTCCGTCGTTCGCCAAGTCCAGCGACAACCCCGACGGTGTCGACCAGGCCGGAGTCGCCGACGTGCAGCAGGCGATCCTGGACGACCGGTTCGCGTGGCTCACCGGGCTGACCGAGAACCTGCTCAACCTCGACGACTATCTCGGCAAGCGGGTCAGCGAAGAGACCGTGCGCGCCATCTGGGACGCCGGCGCCGGCGCTTCACCGTGGGCGACCTGGGCGTGCCCACCCGGCTGGCTCGCGGACTTCAGCGAGGACATCACTCGCATTGACATCCCCACCCTGATCCTGCACGGCACCGCCGACCGGATCCTGCCGATCAACGGGCAGGGCCGCCGGCTGCACGCGGCCCTGCCGGACGCCCGGTACATCGAGATCGACGGTGGCCCGCACGTCATGACCGTCACCCACGCCACCGAGGTCAACCGCGAGCTGCTCGCATTCCTGAGCGATTCAGCTCCGGCCGCCACCGGGCAGACGCCGTGAGCGCCGCCCAGCCAGCCCGCGACGATCTCGCCGGCACGCTGAAACGCACCGAGGTCCAGCGGGCCACGTCGTCGATCCCGGGCCGTGAAATCGTCCAGGTGCTTACCGAGATTCCGGCCGGCGTGCAGTCGGGATGGCACCGGCATCCCGGCGAAGAGGTCGGTTACATCCTGGCGGGCACGGTGCGGATGGAAATCGCGGACCGGGCCACCCTGACCCTGCACACCGGAGACGGATTCCTCATCCCGCCTGAGACACCACACAACGCGACCGACCTCGGCCCCGGAACCGGCCGGATGCTCTCGACCTACATCGTCGAGCCGGGCAAACCGATCGCGACCTTCACCAAGCCATGATCACGTCAGGATGCGAAGTGGGTCTCGATGGTCATCGTGCTGGCTCTGAGCACCTTCGTCTCCACCTTGCTCGGCGGCCTGTTCGCCCTGCGCAACACCAACCGGCTGCACCTCGTGCTCGGCTTCACGGCAGGCGTCATCCTCGGCGTCGTCGCCTTTGACATCCTCCCCGAGACCGCGCACCTCTCGCGCGCCACCGGCACCAGTTTCAGCACGCCGATGGTCGCCCTGGCCGCGGGCTTCCTGTTCTTCCACGTGATCGAGAAATCGATCCTGGTCCACGACGCGCACGAGAGCGAGTACGCCCACCACTCGCACCCGGCGGTCGGGCTGGCCAGCGCCCTGGCCCTGTCCGGCCACAGCCTTACCGACGGGATCGCCATTGGCCTGGCGTTCCAGGTCAACAGCAGCACCGGGCTGACCGTCGCCCTGGCCGTCATCGGTCACGATTTCGCCGACGGCATCAACACCACGGCCCTGATGCTGGCCCACGGAAACAGCCGCCGACGGTCTCTCGCGCTGCTACTGCTCGATGCCGTCGCTCCCGTCATCGGCGCCGCCAGCACGCTCTTCTACACCGTTCCCGACCGCGATCTGCTGCTCTATCTAGGCGCGTTCGCGGGATTCCTGCTCTACATCGGCGCCAGCGACATCCTCCCCGAAGCCCACGCCGACCACCCTTCCCAGCTGACGGTGATCATGACCATTCTCGGTACCGCCCTGATGTGGGTCCTGATCCGCGCCATCGGCCAGTGACAGAACGATCAAGGCCCAGACCTGGATCGATGTCCTGGCTGAGCCGGGCAAGCTCAAAGGACAAGCTCACCTGACCGGAGCGATCACCAATGGCTGTGGCCGGGCTTCCCGCGGGAAGCCCGGCCACAGCTGTTCATCCGATGCGAACTGGGGTTGTGGTCTCCTCTCCCGGTATCTGGATCTGATCGGCGTCAGAGATGAGGTGGGTCGGCAGCCGAGCGGCCGGACCGCTGGATGCGACCGGTCAGGCCGGAGGAGAGCGCTGGCGACGCTGTCCCGGCGCGGCGGCGCGGCCACTGGTAGCGGAGGGATGGGGCTGCGGTTGCCGCCAGCCTGGCGTACTCGAGGGGCGGCGGTGCGGCGGGACTCGTGGCGGCGCGGGTGGCGGTGCGGCTGGAGGCTGGCCGAAGGAGGCCGCGATCAGCGCATCAAACTCCGCGCGCAACCACTGCGCGTCGGCGTAGATCAGGTCCGCGAAAGCCGCGTCCGTGTCACAGGTGGCAAAGTCCATGCCGATCACTCTCCGGAAACCTGCGGTAGCGTCGCCAGGTCAATGACCGATACACTTTTTATATAGTCGAGACTGCATGAAGCTGTCAAGAAGAATCTCAGGGACGATTTGCGGCGTGCTCAGGAGGCGCTCACGATGACCGCCCGGCTCGCTGACCTGGACGACCCGGACTACCCGGCCTACACCACCGGCCGGGCGGCTGAGGTTCTCGGTGTCCAGCAGGCCTTCCTGCGCGCCCTGGACACCGGGGGCGCCGTCACCCCACAGCGCACGGCTGGCGGGCGCCGCCGCTACAGCCGCCGGCAGCTCGACTTCGCCGCCCGGATCAGGGAGCTGTTCGACCAGAACCACACGCTGGCTGCCGCCCTCCGGATCCTGGCGCTGGAAGACGACCTGGCCACCGAGCGGGCCCTGACCGCCCGCCTGCACGAACAGCTCGCTGGTCAGGACGGGCAGGACGAGCGCTGATCGGTGCGCCCCCCGGACTCCGCCCCGTCGTCGGTGCGCGCCCGGCTTCGGGGTTTCTGGTTCCGTGCTGCCGGGGCGGCGCGCTCGCCGGCAAGCTCGCGCAGCCGGGCCAGCTCGGCCTGTAGCTGGCGGGTTTCTTCTTGCAGCTGCAGGACCCGCCGGATACCGGCCAGGTTCAGCCCGTCAGCGGTCAGCGCGCAGATCTCCTGAAGCCGGCCGATATCCCGCCGGGAGTAGCGACGGCTGCCACCTACGGTGCGGGCCGGTTCGAGCAGTCCTTCCCGCTCGTAGATTCGCAGGGTCTGGGGATGCAGCCCGGCCAGCTCGGCGGCCACCGAAATGCCGAACAGGCCGCGGTCCAGGTCCGCCCATCCGGGGTTCACCACGGCCAGTCCCGGTTCCCGAAGACAGCGCGGGCAGCCAGTTCAGCTGATGCGGCGAACCTGACGATCGCCTCGTCCCTCCGGTCCGGTCCCGGTGCCTGAGACGGGCTTTCAATCCGAACTGGTCCCGCCCACAGCGGCGGCGAGCCGGTCATCCAGGCCGTCGGCATCACGACGGCCGGCTCCGGCGGCCGGGATTCGGAAGTCAGGGACTCCCGGTCGGCGAGTGCCCGGTCGTAGGCAGCGCGGCGGGCTGGGTCGCCGAGCACATGCCAGGCCCCAGCCAGAGCACGGAACCGGGCCGGCGCGGCCGCATCGCCGGGCCGGAAGTCGGGATGCGCAGTGCGTGCCCAGCGTCGCCAGGCCCGCACGATGTCCTCCCGGGCAGCACCGCGGGGCACCCCGAGCAGCTGGTACAGATCCGGGCCCGGATCACCGCCATCGGTAGCGCCCATCACCGCCACCTCCTTCACTGAGCACCGAGTGCCTCTTACCTGACTTCAGGAGAAAACCTGAGTCGTATCTTGTCAAGTAATCGCCATACGTGCTATCTAGATCTCGTGAGCGTGACACTCACTGATCTGGCGAAGGAGGCACCAATCATGCTCATGCGCACTGACCCGTTCCGCGAACTGGACCGGCTCACCCAGCAGGTGCTCGGCACCGCCGCCCGTCCAGCCGCGATGCCCATGGACGCCTACCGGCAAGGCGACAGCTTCTACGTCCACTTCGACCTGCCCGGCATCGATCCCGGGTCCATCGACCTGACCGTCGAGCAGAACGTGCTGACCGTCCGGGCCGAGCGCGTCCCGGCCAGAAATGACGGGGCCGAGATGATCGTCGCCGAACGGCCCTACGGCACCTTCACCCGGCAGGTCTTCCTCGGCGAGACCCTCGACGCCGAAAAGATCGCCGCGGACTATGCCGCCGGCGTCCTGACCCTGACCATCCCGGTCCGCGAGGCGGCCAAGCCCCGCAGCATCCAGGTCACCAGCAGCGACCACAAGCAGGCCGTCACCGCCTAGTCTCCATCCCCAGCATGGTGGCCGGGGCACCGCCC